>JANNWK010001230.1:0-4931 GCA_031408355.1 Myxococcales bacterium | reverse complement strand
CGATGGGGTCACAGCGCGACTGGCTCTCGGCCCGGGGAACTGCTGGGCGCGATCGGAGGTCGCTTCGATGGCGCCCGCCGCGTGCGTGAAGAACCGGGTCCTCATCACGCTGCATCAAGAAACTGGAAGGCTTGAAGCGGGCGGTGCACGCCGTCATCAGATCCGTCGCTCCTCATCCGGCCTGAACCTCGCGATGACCGGCTATGGAGATCCCGTTGGCGCCTACCCTGCGATGAAGCATTTCAACGAGGCGATTGTCATGTCTCTTGATTGCTTGATTGAGCCGTGTACCGTAGGACGACGGCTTCATCACGTTCAGATTCCTTGGGATCGTTGTAGATGAAGCTGGCCTCGCACTTCCACAGCGTCGAAGCGGGCCGAATTCTATTGCACTCAACTGTCTTCTTGACGTTCGCCCGACCCCTGTAGCTGCGGACCAGCCTCCCTCACCGCAACGGCGGTTGCCGGCCCAGCTCCGCAGCTCGTCACGAGGTTGAGGTTCTGCTCGCACACGGTCTCGGGGTTGCCGTCGCACTCGCCGAAGCCGGGCTCGCAGCCATCGCCCGGTCCCCGCTTCACCGTTGGTTTGTCCGGCGGTGGCTGCGTTGGCGCCGTCGCTGCCGCCTTGCCGGTGGCGTCGCTGCCGCCTGAAGGGTCGCCGCCGTCGCCTTGCCCCATGTAGCTTGGACCCTGCGCCTTCTTCTTGGGCTCCTCCGAGCCGCAGGCCTGTGACAGCAGGACAAGCGATACACCGATCCCGCTGTGGGCGGTCTCCGCGCTCCTAAATGCCCGGCTTCGAACTGCGTCGGGCAGCAACGCCGACCGTGCGTGTCGGTCGAATCGGGGCCGCGTTCGCAGCGGGATTGAGGCTCTTTCGGGATGCGGACGGCCGCTTGCTTGTTCCGGGCTTGGCGGAAGGGCGCGGAGCCGTGCTCTTGCGCGGCTGCGGCTGGGCGCCCATCGGCCACAGCGCGGGAGGCGCTGGGAAGGCCGGCTTGCCCAGCAAGTACCCTTGCAGCCAGTCCACGCCCAAATCGACCACGCAGCGCAGCTCGTCCACGGTTTCGATGCCTTCGGCTACCGTCTTGGCGCCGAGATCTCGGCAGAGCGCTACCATGTGGCGCACGGCGAGCTGTTTCTTGCGCTCACGCTGGATGTTGCGAATGAGCTGCATGTCCAGCTTGACGACAGCGGGCTCAAGCTCGAGGAGCCGCTGAAGGTTGGAGTGGCCTGCGCCAAAGTCATCGACGACGAGCTTGGCTCCCGTGCGCTGACAGACTTCCCGAAGCGTGCTTGAGCACAGGTCGAAGTGCTCGAAGGCCGCTGTTTCGGTGATCTCGAGGTACACGTCACGCGAGTGGAAGCCGATCGGGTCGTCGGTGCGCACCAGCCAGCGCGAGGACAGCTCTTGGGGATGGATGTTCACGAATAGGGCCACGTCGCCCGCCGCGGGGAACGCCACCTCGCGGATCATGCGGCCGAGCGAACCACAGGCATTCTGGGTTTCGGCCAGCTCAAGGAGCACCGGAGGCGACTGGAGCGCCGGAACCTTGCAGCGCACGAGCGCTTCGTACGCGAACAATGAGCCGTCGCGCGCGTCGACGATGGGCTGCAGGGCGATCCCGACATCCGCTGCCGACCGCGCGCGCACGTTGACGCTGCCGTCGGCAAGGTAGGGGGCGATTCTCGCCTCGCCAAAGGTCCATTTGAACGCACTCGCCAAGGTCGGAGCTTCCTGACCCGCGGGGGGTCGCTGCCCTGAGCTAACGGTCGCTCCCTCCGGAAGTTGAGGGAGCGGCGAGGCCGGTGCGCCGACCTTTGCCATTTCGAGGCGGTCGAGCAGCCTGAGCCGGCGCTTCGTCGGCGATGGACTCGGTCCAATGCCTACCCTTCGCCGGCAGCCTCAAGCACCATCCTGACGAGGTCAGGGCCGAGGCGGTAGCCAGCCTCGAGCATCCTGTCGATTAGTGGGCGCAACAATGGTACGAGGCCCCGGCGCTTGGCCTCGGTGAGCATGCCCAGCGTCCCCATCACGGGAAGCCCGAGTGCGGTGGCAACCCGACGCGCGGCCAGGTCGTCGAGGACGACAATGGATCCGGGGAACGTCTGCGCCAGCGCGATGGCTGCTGCCTCACCGATGTGGAGCGCAGCCGCCTCTATCGGAATGGGAGGAGCCGGGAAGAAGTGTGCTCGTTCCAAGGCGCGTAGAGCATCGAGCTCCGGGGCGCCCGGCTTTTCTGCGAGTTCTTCCCAAACCTCGAAGGGCACTGCAACTTGTTCGAACAGGGCGTCGAGCAAGCGAAGCTCACCGAGACCGACGAGAGCGATGATGGGTGAGGTGTCGGCTACGGCGCGGAGCTCGGCCACGGGGCAAGCTCCTTGGCAATCTCGGCCGCATCCCAGCTCACCCAAGCATTGCGTGAGCGTGCCCGAGCCAGCTCACCCGCGAATCCCGCAACAGCAACGGGAGCGGGGAGCGCTTCGACCCGGCGCGCATCGGTAAGGGCCCGAAAGGACCAGAAAGTTAGCTCGTCAAGAGGAGCGTCGAGAACGTCGAGAGCAACCAACACGTCCAGCTGAAAGCGGACGACCAAGCGTTCGGCGTCGCTACCGAGCGAAATCTCAGCAGCCGCATTTTGCTCAAGTTCGGTCAGCAGAGTCGAGAGTTCCACAGCGTTGAGACCGCCGAGGACGGCGACCAACGATTCCATCAACACGCCGTATCGATGAACCGATTGTTGGAGGTGGCGCAGAGCCAGCTTGCGCTTCGGTTCGGCGGTGGACAGTTCCTTCGAGATCAGCTCGTTCAACGCGCGGTTCAAGTTACCACGCAGGATCTGTCCGAACCCGGGTCCAAGTGCGCGCATGCCGGTGTAGCCGATCCGAGCGATACGCAGGAGGGCCGCGTCCTCTTCAGGGGTTCGCTCGGCAGGACGTGTGCGGCGGACGTCGTCGAGCAGTAGCCGCATCTCCGTCTCAAGCTTCGCGAGGGCTTGGGGATCAACGACGACGAGCTCGGTGGGTACCGTGCTGTCGGGCAGAAGGAGCGCGGGAAGACCCATGCGCAGGAGGTTAGCACGCCACAGCGAGGCCCTAGCTCAGCGCCTAGCAGACGAACCTCTCGGAAACGCGCGTTCTATGGCGGAGGAGGAGGGATTCGTGCCCGGAAGCGAGCGAAGCGAGCAGAAGGCAGCCCGACAGACCGCCTCATCCAAACGGGCCCCATCGGGGCCCGGCGGAGGAGGAGGGATTCGAACCCACGGTACCCTTGCGAGTACGCCGGTTTTCAAAACCGGTGCCTTCAACCGCTCGGCCACTCCTCCGTGGAGCAGGCCCGGTTTTTGGCCTTTTGGTGGCGGCTCGTCAAGGGCCGGCTGCGGATTGAGCCGGGCTTGCGGGTAGAAATCGGCCTTGATAGGCCGTGGCTGCGGCGCTTGGCAGGGCGACCCTTGCGCGAGCCCTCCGAGCTGCGTACTTTTCAACCCACCCAAATGTCGTCGCTTATGCGTGCGTTGCCGGTGCCGTCACTTTCGATCCTGCTCTTGGCGTCGGCCGCCCACGCCGAGCCGCGCAAGCCGACGCACGTGGCGTGCGTCGGCGACAGCATCACGGCGGGCGCGGGCTCTTCGTCCCCTAGCAAGAACTACGTCGAACAACTGCAAGGCTTGCTCGGTAGCGACGTTCAGGTCGAGAACTTCGGGCGGAGCGGGGCGACCATGTTGTCGGCGGGCTTCGGCGACCTGCCCTACGACGACCAGGTTGAATACACGAACGCCACCAGCTTTGTCACCAATGCGGGCGCGAACGCGGTGGTCAGTGTGGTCATTGTCTTGGGCGCCAACGATTCCAAGCCCTACAACTGGGAGCCGAACGGCAAGCCCAAGAACGATCAACAGTTCTTGAGCGACTACCGCGCGCTGGTGGAGCATTTTGCCGGGCTGCCCAGCAAGCCCGTCATCTACCTGGGTTTGCCGATGGCTACCGGCAATAACCCTTGCTGCAACATCCGGGGCAATGTGATCCACGACGAGCAGGTTCCGCTCATCCAAGCGCTTGCTCTCGAGAAGCACCTGCCCGTCATTGATTTGAACACACCGAGCACGGGTCATCCGGAGTACTTCGGGGACGGCGTGCATCCCAATGACGCGGGCTACTTGGTGATGGCCATGCTGGTGCAGCAAGGGCTGGCGCGCGTGCCCACCGTTAGCATCACGAGCCCCAGCATGGGCGGCATGCTGGGCGGCATGATCCCGCTCACCGCCGAGGCTTCGGGCGGCACCGTGCTGGTCGACAAGGTGGAGTTCTTCGAGGGCGCTACGCTGCTGGGCAGCGCGGCCGCGGCGCCGTTTACGTTCAATTGGGCGGCGCCGCTGGGGATGCATTCCGTGACGGCCAAGGCGACCGACACCACGCTGGCGTGGACGACGAGCAACTCCGTCACGTTCGAGGCGACGGCCGCGGGCGGTGGGGCGGGTGTGGGCGGCGCTGCGAGCGGTGGCGCTGCGGCTGGCGGCGTGTCGAGCGGCGGCGGCCCGGCTCCCTTGGCGGGCTCTGGTGGGTCCGGGACTTCGGGCTCGGCGCCGGTAACTGCTGTTGGCGCGCCCGCTACTGACGCGAGCTGCGGCTGCTCTGTGCCCGGCACGCGCGGCTCAGGTGGCGCCGCTTGGTTGATGCTGCTCGGAGCTTTGGCGCTCGGGCTTCGAGGCCGAATCCGCCATCGCGCCGGCTAGCACTCAGCAGCTTCCATTCGTGGGGAGCTACTCGCAGGTTTCGTCGGTGCTGCCGTTGCCCGTCGCGGTCGCGACGACGCGCACGAACAGCGCCTCTTCGCACGTGTCGTTGCGCAGCTGAATCACGCGCGCGTCGACGCACTCGATGCGACCCTGGTTGCCGGCGTTCTCCGTCACGTCGCCCCCCGCCGTACCGTTCGC
>JANNWK010001229.1:0-2723 GCA_031408355.1 Myxococcales bacterium | reverse complement strand
AGACGCTCCCGGAAGCGCTGAAAGCGCGCACCGAGAAGCCCATGTTCCCGGTCGGGCGCGTGCAGATGGCCCTTTCGGAGCCAAGCGGATGGCGAGGTGTTTCCGATTGCCGCGACGAAGGGGTGCCGTGGGCGAGCGCATTGTGATCCAGACCGAAAATGCGGAGAGAACAGACATGACCATGACAAGAAGAAAGAAGCTGCTGCTGGCGTTTGCTGCGGTCGTGCTGCTGCTGGCCGGAGCAGCAGCTGTGCTGCCGCAGCTGCTCTTTGGTGATGGCGTCGACTACTCGCGCGTCGCCTCGATCAAGGCCAAGCGGGAGTATCAGGATCCGGCGCTGCTTCAGCGGGCGTGGGCGCTGCCGGTGGCTCAGCTCTATCGCCCGGGGCTCGACTTTCAGGGCAACGGCAGTTTTTGTGGGCCGACCAGCGTCGTCAATCTGATGCGATCGCTCGGCCTGAAAGGCGATCAGCAGACGGTCCTGAACGATGCCGGGATCCCCACGACGCTCGGTAGGTTGCCGGGCGGCGTGACGCTGGACCAACTGTCGGGGCTGGCTACCAAGCGGCTGGGCAAGCGCGTGACGCTCCTGCGCGATCTCAGCCTGGCTGCGTTTCGCCAAGAAATGCAGCGCGCCAATGACCCCGCGCTCCGTTACATCATCAACTTTCACCGTGGGCCCGTGTTCGGCCAGGGCGGGGGACACCACTCCCCGGTGGCCGGCTACCTGACCCAAGAGGATCTGGTGTTCGTGCTCGACGTCAACGCCAGTTACCAGCCGTGGCTGGTTGATACCGCTCGGCTTTATGAAGCCGTGGACACCGTCGACCCGTCGAGTGGCAAGAAGCGCGGTCTCTTGCGCGTGGAGTGAACACGCAAGAGGCCTAGTGCTCGTGCCCCGCGTGGCCATCGGCACCGTGCGGGTGGCCGTGGCTCAGCTCGTCGGCGGTGGCCGAGCGGACGGCGAGCACCTCCACCTCGAAGTGCAGCGTTTTGCCGGCTAGCGGGTGTTGTGAGTCGACGAGCACGTTGGCTCCTTCGATGCCCACGACCCAGATCGGTGCGTAGTCGTTGTCGGGGCCTTCGGCCCTGAAATGCATCCCCACCACGATCTCGGCGTCCGAGGGGTAGGCCGAGCGCGGCCCGACGTCGGGCGGCTCGTCCTCGCGCTCGCCGTAGCCGTCGACCGGCTCGACCGTAACCTTCGCTTTGAAGCCAACGGTCTTGCCCTCGAGCGCCTTCTCTAGTCCCGGCACGATATTGTCGGAGCCGTGCAGGTAGGCCATCGGGTCGTCGACCTCGGAGGAGTCGAGCAACTCTCCGCCGTCGGAACGGAGGGTGTAATTCATGACGACGACGAGGCCGTCAGCAATGGTGAGCGCTTCGGACATGGTGGCCCACCAGTAACCCGAACCGCACCCGTTCGGCCACGCCAAAAGCGGAGCCTGGGAGCACTCAACCCGGCTAGACCCGCACCAGGACGCTGCCCCAATGAAAGCCGGCGCCCAGGGCCAGGAGGCAGATCAACTGCCCCGGCTTGAGTCGGCCGTCGCGCTGCATTTCGTCCAGTAGGATCGGGATAGTGGCGGCTGAGGTGTTCCCGAAACGGTCGATGTTTCCCGGAAATTTCTCGATCGGCAGCTTCAGGCGCTCGGCCACGGCCTCGTTGATGCGCTGGTTGGCCTGGTGCGCCACGAACCAGTCGATTTCCTCGACGGCGACCTTGGCCTTCTCGCAGACGGCCTTGACCGAACGGGGCAGGCGGGTGACCGCGAACTTGAACACCTCGCGGCCGTCCATCTGAATCAGCCAGGAATCTGCATCCGGCGCGGCCCCGCCCGTCCACGGCCGGCCACGGAAACCCGCCGGCACGCACAACTGGCTCGCGTAACGGCCATCGGAATGCAGGTCGCTGGCGACAATGCCGGCGCTCGCCTGGCTCTTTTCCACGACCAACGCGCCAGCGCCATCACCGAAGATGATGGCCCAGCCGCGATGACGTGAAGCGCGCTCCCAGTCTTCGGCGGACGGCTTGCGATCGGTCGTACCCTCCAAGATGTCCCAATCACGCCATGGCATGAGGCCAGCGTGGGCCTCCGCGCCGACGATAAGGATCGTGCTAGCCGCGTCAGCCCGCAACAGGGCGTCCGCCATTTGAAACGAGTACAACATGGCTGCGCACTGGGTCCGGAGATCCGGGGCCGGCACCCCAGGACAACCCAACTTCGCGCCGAGGAGCGAACCGGAGCCCGGAAACAAATGGTCCGGAGTCATGGTCGAGAAGAGGATGTAGTCTAGGTCCTCGGCGGTCTTGCCGGCCGCCTCGAGCGCTTGCTGCGCCGCCGGCAGAGCTAGATCCGAGACGCCGAGTTCAGGCGGGCAGAAGTAGCGCTGGCTGATGCCGGTGCGCTGGCGGATCCATTCGTCGTTGGTGTCGAGCACCCGCGACAGATCGTGGTTGGTGTACGGGCGACCCGGGACATGGTGTCCCGTGCCAATAATGCGGATGCCGGGCATTGGTTCGGAAGGGAGCGAACGCTCGAGAATCCGGGCTCTTACCCGAGTTCGAGGGGGTCGTCACGGGCGCTCCCCGTCATTTTTCGGCCAGCACAGGCGGGGCCTTCTACCCGCGAGCCCGCGATGGCTCCCGCGATAGCCCCTCACCAGGGCGGCTTCGGGTACACGGCCGCTAAATCCTGCCAGAAGCCAGGGTAGGTCTTGGC
>JANNWK010001228.1:0-1706 GCA_031408355.1 Myxococcales bacterium | reverse complement strand
CCTGGCGCGGCGTGCCGCGACTGTCGCCCGGCGCGCCGCTGCCATCGCCCGCGCCCCTCTGGATTCAATGCGACAGCGCCGGCGCCGCTCACGAGATCTGGGCGGCGCCGAACGCGACCCAGCCCGGCGATGGCGCCGCGGAACGGCTGGGGATCCGGCGCAACTCAAACGACCGCACCGTCGAAGCTATCGACTAGAGCGGCAGAGTAGCTAGCGCGAACGGATCGAGCCGGACTTCAAGCGAGTCGGATGCCGTGCTGCTTGGCGTAGGCAAGCAGGCCGACTTTGTCGATTGAGCGCAGGTCGCTGGTGGTGACTTTGAGCGCCACGTAGCGCCCAAGCTCGGGCACCCAAAGGCGACGCCGCTGCACGTTGACGTTTTGCCAACGCTTCGTCTTGATGTTCGAGTGGGAGACGTTCTGAGCTGCCAAACGGCGCTTACCAGTGATTTCGCTACGAGCCATGGGGACGGCCGCGGAAAGTAGTAGAGCCGCGCGTCAAGTCAAGGAGATCCCCGCGACTCGCTGCGATCAGTGGCGGTCGGCGCGCGGCTGGGGGACCACCAGGAGGGCACCCAAACCCTCGACCAGGGCGCGACAGAAGGCGCGCAACTGTAGGAATTTATGGGGAAGTTTAGCCAGGGTCACTTCGTCCATGTAGAGCTTGCGGCTCAGTTCGACCTGGATCGCATGGAGGCCCACGGCGGGTCGGCCGTAGCGGAGGGTCGTGTGACCTCCCCGATACGGATCGTCATGGGCCACCTTGAGTCCGAACTGGTGAGCTATCTCATCGGTTAGGTCGATGACGGCTGCCGCCGCTGTGCTGCGCTGCCGCGTCCCGGGGACAACGTCGGCGCGCTCGCGTCCAGGGTCGTCGCGCCCGTCGCGCCCTCGGCTGGGCATGGAATGACCGGAGAGGACGATGACGCAGCCGAAACGGTCGAGTCGCTCCCGCACCAGCTCATCGAGCGCGTCGTGGTACGGGCGGTAGTAGGCCTGGATCCGCCGCTCAAGCTCGGTTCTGGTCAGCGGTCGCGCGATGGCTGCGCGATTGTCGGTGGTGGCTCGCCAGATGAGGCCGTGGGGCGTGGCCTGACCGGTTGCGCCCTGGACGGTGTCGCGATCCACGTCGTGGAGGGGACGATTCAGGTCGCACACGTACCGGCTCATACGGGCGCAGAGCAGCGTTGCTCCGCAGTCCGGTGCATCGGCGTAGAGCGCGTCCACGTGCAGATCGGCGTCGCGCGCAATGGCTTGGGCTGGGGCAACCAGCGTGGCTAGCGTCTCGGCGTCTACCTCGAGGCCGGCGTGTGGAACTTCCACGATGACGGGCGTCGCGGCGGAGCGCGGGTGAGTTAAGTTGAACGACACGTCAGCACCACTTTACTTGCGCGCCGCGTGCGTTCAAGCGCGCGGGTGGGCCTTGCGGTAGGCCTGACGGACGCGATCCTGCGAAACATGCGTGTAAACCTCGGTGGTGATGATGCTCGCGTGACCCAAAAGGGTTTGCACGCTCCGTAAATCAGCGCCGCCGGACAAGAGATGGGTGGCGAAGGAGTGGCGCAGTTGATGCGGGTGGACGTGGCTGCCGATGCCGGCACCGCGGGCCGTGCGCCCCACAATCTTCCAGAATGCCTGGCGGGTGAGCTTGCCTCCGCGCGGCGACGGAAAGACGAGCGGGGACGCTGCAGCGCGCTTGGCTTGGCT
>JANNWK010001227.1:0-14096 GCA_031408355.1 Myxococcales bacterium | reverse complement strand
GCCGCGCGCGTCGGGGAGCGTGACGCGGCCGCTCGCGTCGCTGAAGCTGGTGGTGCGAAGCGGAGCGCCCGGGTCGAGCGATAGCGCGTTGAGCTCGGCCAGCTCGATCGGCCGGCCCTCTTCATCCTTCACGAGCACGTCGACGGCGTCTCGCACGGCGGGGAGCGTCACCTCCAGGGTCTGCTTCGAACTCTCCTCGATCGTGACGGGCAGGCGGCGCGCAACGCGGGTTGGCGTTTCAGCGCGACGCACACTGAGCATCACGTCGCGCGGCAGACCGCTGAAGGCGAAGCTGCCGTCGGTCGCTGTTAGCGTCACCCGCTGGAAGGTGCCGCGCTCGGCGATCACTTCAACCTCGGCGCCCTCGACGGGCGTTTCGCCCGCGTCCAGCACGCGCCCTTCCAGCGAGCCGCCTCGCAAAAGGACGATCTTGACGTGCGCTTCTGCGCCGGGGGCTAGCGTGACCGGCTCGCTGACGCCTTCGACGAAGTCCGGGTGGCGGACCTGTGCCCTCACGCGGCCTGGCGTCACCGGAGCCGCCCGAAAGCGCCCGCCTGAGTCGGAGCTCCAGGCGGGAAGCTCTTCGTCGTCCTCAAGCGGCGAGCCTGGGATCTCCAGGGCTCGGGCAGCGAGCGCCGCGTGGCTGCCAGGGATGGGCGGAATGGTGCCGGGCATGACACCGAGCTCGCCAGCGGCAATCAGCGGTGGGGGGCCCTGCATGGCCCAGGCGAAGTGGGCGCGGCGAAAGCGCAGCAACTGCGGAGTCTCGACGATCGGCAGGCCGGCGGCGTCGGAGCCCACGATCTCAAGCGAAGCGCCCGCCACCGGGAAACCTCGCGCGTCGACGACTTCGCCTAGCAGCGTGCCCCCGCGCAGGAGCGCGAGCTGCACCGGGCCATTCAGTGCGTCCGGTACCGCCACGACGGCGCTGCCGACGAAGTCCGGCGCGCGGCCTGAGAGCGTTGCAGGACCGCTCGAGACCGGACCTAGGGTCAGCTTGCCATCGGTGCCGCTCCGGCCGTGCAGCGGGAAGGTACTCAGGCCCTCCTCGGCCAAGACGACGTCGGCATTCGACACGACGTGCGGACTCGGGCCCTCGCCGTCCGTGACCAGCGCGGTCACGAACCTGCCTGGCTCAAGCACCAGGCTAAGCTCCTTGTTTTCGCCGCGCTCAAGCGAGACGCCGACCAGGACTCGCGACACGAGCTCAGCGCGCGTCGCCCGCAGATCGTAGCTGCCTGCCAGGAGACCCGCGATCTTCGCGTTCCCGTGCTGATCCGTTTCGGTGCTGCGAGCCGGCCAGAGAGTGGCTCCGCCGATCGCGAGGCTGGCCCCCGCGGCGGGCTTGCCGTCGGGGAGCCGAACGTGGACGCTGAGCGAACCCAGCCGTCGCAGGGCGATGTCGATGCTCCCCGTGGCGCTGCTACGCGTGATGGTCTCGTAGCCGGGCGCCGATGCCTTGACGACGTAGGGCGGCTTGCCCAAGCGCTCCAGGCGCGCGGTTCCGCTGGCGTCGGTGAGCGCTCCGTAGGGCAGTGGATCGCTTGAAGACACCAGCACGGTCGCGTTGGCGAGCGGCGCCTGCGCCTCGTCCGTGACACGCACCGCCAGCCGCTCCGCCCGGGCGAGCTTTAGCGTGACCTGGCGCAGGCCGCCCTCCATCACGAGCTGGCTTGAGGCCCGCGCGTAGCCTGCAGCCTCCGCGAGTAGCCACAGATGTCCGCGCGGAATACGCGGCAGCTGCACGCTACCGAGCGCGTCACAGGTTCCCTGCGCCGCATCAAAGTAGGTTCGGTTCCGCTCCCAAAGGACGCGGACGTGCGCGTGGGCCAGCGGCGAGCCATCGGGACCGGTTACGGACACTTGCAGGCTGCCATCGCGCTCGGTCTCCGGCAGCGGGGGCAGGGGGGGGGGGACCAGCAGCACTGACTTGGCGACGTTGAGCGGCCGCGGCAGCCGCGCATCGCTTTGAACTCCCAGCAGAAAGGCGAGGAAGACCAACGCGCCCAGCAGGGCTTGGCTGAACTCGAGCCCTCGCTGCAAGCCGGTCGCCGCGGGCAAAATGGCCCTTCTGCCCGCCTTTCGGCGGGCCTGCTGGCGCTGGCGTTGGCGAGGGTGAGCGCGGGGCAACGCGAGACCATAACGCGGAAGCCCCGCCTGGCTCTTTCCGCTATTGTTAGGCGAATGCGTTTCGGGCGACCCCTCGCGAGCTCGCTCGCGGCGCTGGCTTGGGCGCTAGCGTGTTCAGGGGACGCTCGGCCGCCCTTCGCGATGGGCGTCAGCGCGGGGGTTTCGGGCGCCCCGCCTGGCGCTGCGGGCAGCCTTTCTTTGGGTGACGCAGCCGTCGATCCGTCGGGTCCGTGCGGGGACCAGCGGCTGCCCGCCATCGAAAACCCGCCCAACCTCAACTTCGTCATCGATCACTCGGCCAGCATGGGGCAGCTGTTCGCTCGGACGGGCCTCAGCAAGTACCAGAACGCGCGCGCCGCTTTGGCCGGAGTGCTGCGTGCCGTCGGGCATCGCGTCAACTACGGCGTGGCGGTGTTCCCCGGGCTCCAGCGCGTGACGGGCTGCGAGCCCGGCGAACAGATTGTCAAGATCTCCCCCGGTGACCCAGCGAGCTTCGCGCGCGACGGCCGGACGGGGCCCAAGCTCGCTGACTTGCTGGAGCGCCTGCAGATCGCCGATGTTGATGGCGGCACGCCGGTGAGCGCCACCTTGACGGCGTTGACGCCCGAATTGACCCAGCTTGCTGGCACGACCTACGTCGTGTTGGTCACGGACGGCGCGCCGAACTGCAACGAGGAAGTTCAGTGCAGCAGCGCTAGTTGCATCCCGAACATTGAAGGCCTGAGCAAGAATGGCCAAGCCTGTAGCGGCGCCGTCAACTGCTGCGCTCCATCGCCGTCAGCGCCCGACGCCAACCTCGGTTGCGTGGACGACGCGGCCAGCGTCGAGGCCGTTTTGGCGTTGGCCGACGCCGGTATTGCCACCTACGTCGTTGGCATGCCGGGCAGCGAACTCTACGCTGACTTGCTCGACGCGCTGGCGGTCGCCGGGGGAACAGCACGCGACGCCCCGTTCAAGTATTACTCCGTCGAGGATATGGCAGCGCTGGAGCTTTCGCTCCGTGAGATCGCCGCTTCCGTCGCCATTTCCTGCGAAATTGCCCTGGACTACGAGCCTGAGGATGAAAGCTTAGTGAACGTCTACTTCGACGAGGCCCTGGTTGCCTACAACGAGGCCGATGGCTGGGCTTGGACGGCCGAGGGCGGCGTCTCGATTCGGGGTTCGGCGTGCGAGGTGCTCAGCGCGGGCGACGTGTTCGAGGTTCAGATCCTGGCGGGCTGCCCTACGAAGGTGAAATGAAGGCGTCAGGCGCCCGTCGTTCGCTCGCTGTTCGAAGCTTGCTCTTGGGCGGGTTGATCTGGGCGAGCCCGGCACGCGTCGGCGCGGAGCCAGCGGACGATGGTCGTACGGGTGAGTTCGTTGTTGGCGTTCGCGTGAGCCCCCTCTTCGTGGTCGGGGAAGTTTGCGAACACTCGGGCGACACTATCGGCTGCACCACGGGTGTTGGGGTGTTGGGACCAGAGCTATTTGTGCGCGTGCCGCTGGTTCGGGCGCTGAGCCTGGGGCCGCGCGCCTTTCTCGGTTTCGAAGCGGGCGAGCGCGGCGCGGATCAGAGCGACGGCCAGCAGACGGCGCTGTCGCGCCGACTCCTGCTGCTGGATCTTGACGCCCGCTACCAGGCCCAACCCCGCGCCGGTTTCTGGGTCGCTGGTCAGCTGGGCGTCGCCGCCCTGCAGGACGTGGTGGATGTTCAGGCGACCGCCGCGGGAGACTCCAGTCAGGTGAAGTGGGCTCCAAAGGTGGGTGGAAATCTCGGCTATGAGTTGGCCTTCGCCCAGGGGCTGAGTCTCGGGCTAGGCCTCAGGCTCGACTACCTCGCGTTCAGCGCGCCCGACAACCCGCAGAGCGGGACGACCACCTACGGCAACCTCTACAGCGCGGGGTTGCTGGTAGAGCTGAGCTGGGGACCGTGACTTGCGGATGCCCGCGCGTTTTCCTGTAGGATACCGGGCCGTGACGCCGCCTCAAAACCTCGACGACCTGCGGCGCGGCATCGACGCCGTTGATCAGCAGATCCTGAAATTGCTGCACGAGCGAGTGAGGCTCGTGATGGCAGTCGGTGAATACAAGCGAGAGCGCGGCATGCCCGTCTACGATCCGGACCGCGAGAGGGCGCTTCTGGAACGCCTGTGCAACGCCGCTGAGCCCCCGCTGGACGCCGACACGATTCGGCGCATCTTCGAGCGGCTAGTCGACGAATCGCGGCGCATTGAGCAGCGACACATCGAGTAGTTTGTTTGACGGGCGGGCTCAAACTGCCTAATGGAGCCTGCATGAAGCAGCCTTACGTGTTGGTCACTGGAGCAAACGGCTTCGTTGGAGCCACGTTGGTTCGGAAGCTGCTTGAGCGCGGCGAATATGTGAAGGCCTTCGTGAGGCCAGAGACCGACTTGACTGCCCTCGAAGGCTTGTCGAGTGAGCGCATGCTCATCGCGGTCGGCAACATCATGGCCGAGAATAGCGTGTACCGAGCGCTCGCCGGTTGCACTCGCCTGTATCACGCCGCGTCGAACTTCAAGCTGTGGGACGCGCGGCCCGAGCGCATCATTGAGCCGGCCGTGCTCGGCACTCGCCATGTGCTCAGCGCGGCGCGCGCCCGCGGCCTGGAGAAGATCGTGGTGACCAGCAGCTGCGGGGTGCTCGGTACCACGCAGCAAGAGCCGATGGACGAGAGCCACGAGTTTAATCTCGATGACCCCGAGTCCTACATTCGGGCCAAGGTGGAGGCCGACGAGGTGGTGAGCGAGGCTGTGACGGCGGGCCAACCGATCGTGCGGGTCTTGCCGGGTACTATCGCTGGGCCCGGTGACCGCAAGCCCACCCCGAGCGGTCAGACTCTGCTGCGCTACCTCAAGTACTCGTCCAGCATGCGTTTCCCGGTCGTCGAAGGCGGGCTCAACATCGTTGACGTGGAGGACGTTGCGACCGGTCACATCCTGGCGATGGAGAAGGGACGGGTGGGTGAGTCCTACATCCTGGGGGGTGACAACCTGACGTACGGCCAAATCTTCGAAATCCTCGCGGACATTACGGGCCTCGCGGAGCCCAGCGCGCCGAAAGGCGCCGGGCTGGCTCGCCTGGTGGGCGCGCTGTGGGAGTTATCCGCTCGGCTGCGCGGCGGTGAGCCCGTGATCACCTCCCGAATCGCCAGGGATTACGTTGGCAGCAACGTTTGGGTGACGAGCCAGAAGGCGGAAACCGAGCTCGGCTATGAGCACCGCAGTGCCCGCGAGGCGTTGGCGCGCTCGGTGCGCTGGTTCCTGGACAACGGCTACGTCTCCGAGCAGGCGGCGCGCCGGGTTCGACTGGAGCTGCGTCCGGTTGAGTGACCCGGCACTAGTTCGGGCCCAGGTCTCTCCGTCGAGGCTTGCCCTGGGACTAGTGCTTTCGGGGTTGGCCGCGATCCCCGCGCTGGTGCGAGCTTCGACGGCGGGACCTGTGCTCGGCAGCGCTGTAGCGCTCGTCGCCTCTGTGTCGCTGGTCGTGGTGCCGGTGGGTCTTTGGTTACGCGGCGGGCGCGCGGGCGGAGGTCCCGGGAGCCTCCTGCTCGGGGCAGGTTTGTCGTGCCTACCCCTTGCGCTTTTCGGCAGCGTGCTCAAATCGACCACTCATCATCGCGCTCTCGGCGGTGCGACCTTCGCGGTCGTAGCCGCCGTGCTCCTGGCGTTCGGCGTCACGCTCTCCCTCAAGGCAGCGGCGCTCAGCCAGGCAAAGACCCTTTGGCCCCAACGCGTCCTTCTTTCTCTCGGCCTGCTCTCAGTCGGCGTGACCCTCGCGATCCTCGCTCGGGGGGCGACCTCGGCCCTGCTGGACGCGCTGCTGATTTCAGGAGCCAGCGCGGCGACCGGCCTCGCGCCCATTCCAGCCTCCCTCCAACGCGGGCGCCGCTCGGCCCTCCTGCTGGGCTGGGCAGGCCTACTGCTGGCCGGCGCACTGGCCATTCGGAGCGCGCCGCTCGCGGCGGAACTGAGCGCCCAGGCTCCGGTTGCCTTCGCGGCGCTGTCCTGGCTTGGCGCCGGCTCCTGACGGGACCATATTGGTTGAGGATGCGGCTCTCGGTGCTCGTCCTCGTTTGCGTGGCGGCGCTTTGGCCGCAGACGTCGTGGTCTGCCCCGTCCGCGGCGCAGCCTGGTTCCGTGCAGGCTGCGTCCGGCGAGGAGCCGGGAGTTCGCACCGGGACCAGCGAGTTGCCGGGCGCGACCGCAGGGGATATCGAAAGTCGACTCGAGGCGCCCTCTGACGCGCCCCGCAGCCGGCACGGCGAGTTGCGTCTGCCGGCAGTGCCGCAGGGCTTCAACAGTTACGACGGTGGCTGGATCACGTTCATCTACCATCCGTCTATCCGCGAGCGCGTGCAGCCGCTGATCGACGACGCGGCGGCCGCCCGGACCGAGCTTACGGAGCGGCTGGGCCAGCCTGTCTTGTCCGAGGTTCGCGTCGCGGTGGCGCGAACCCCCGGCGAGATGACGACGTTGGCGCCGGCGAACGCCCCGTACCCGGAGTACGCGGCAGGCGTGGCCTATCCTGAGATTGGGCTAGTGCTGCTCACTGTGAAGCCCGTGCATCCCAACTCACAACACGAGCTGGGCGAGGTCTTCCGCCACGAGCTTGCGCACGTGGCGCTGGAGGACGCCGTGAGCGGCCGCCCGGTGCCGCGCTGGTTCAATGAGGGCTTTGCCGTATTGGCCTCCGGCGAAACCTCGTTTGTGCGCATGCAGACGCTGTTTACAGCCACTGTCTCGGACGGTTTGCCGTCGCTCTCGCAGATGGAGCGTACTTTCCCGCTCGACGAGAATGAAGCGAACGTTGCCTACGCTCAGGCGGCCGACGTCGTGCGTTTCTTGGTGCGAAGGGAAGAGCACCATCGGTTTCGCGGGCTTATTTCGCGCATGCGAGATGGCGAGGTGCTCGACGCCGCCCTGCTCAACTCCTATGGAGTGGATCTCGCCACTTTGGAGCAGGAGTGGCGCGAGGAAGTGGCCAAGCGCTACACGTTTTGGCCGGTGCTCTTCTCAGGCAGCCTGATCTGGGCCGTCACACTGGGGCTCTTTCTGCTTGGCTGGCGCAGAAAGAGTCGCAAGGCCGCGGTCACGCTGCAGCGCTGGGAACGTGAAGAGGCCGCCGAAGACGAGGTCCGAAGGCGGCTGGCCTTGCGCGGCGAAGCCGCCGGGCCTCGGGTTCACATCGTGCTCTCCCGCACCGGCAGCGAGGCCGACGGTGGCACCGTCCTACCCGTCCCCCGTCGGCCTGAGGTGGAAGTGCCCAAGGTGGAACACGATGGGAATTGGCACACGCTCCACTAGCCCGTTTCCACGACGTGGGAGCGCAGGACAGTCAGCTCATTGGCCGTGACGCCAGCGTCACTCAGGAAGGCTTCGATCCCGCCCCGGCGCTCCACCTCGTCGAGCACCGCCGTCAGGCTATCGGGATAGGCTCCTACGGTCGCGCTCGAAAGCAGGTATTCCCGCATCACGTCCTCAGTGGTCGCGCCGAGTGCGAGCAAGATCAGCGCCGCAACGACGCCGGTGCGATCGCGACCCCACGTGCAGTGGAAGTAGACGGGATAGGCCTCCGGATTGCCCAAGGTGTGAAACGCGAGGGCGATGGAAGGCGTTGTGTTCAGCACGTTCAGGTAGTCCGCGGCGGCAAGCCCATACGGAATGGGCAGCGGCGCCTCCACGCGCTGGGCCGCGTCGCAGTCCTGATTCGGCGTCGCGGCACGCTCCGACTCGGTGCGGAGATCGATCAGTGTCTTGATGCCCAGGTGGGCCACGTCCAGGCAGGCTTCAGCTGACAGCTTGGCCAGCGGGGGGCCTCGATACAGTGCACCGCACGCGACCGAGCTTGCTGGCGGAACCGGCAGGCCGCCCAGATCGCGCGCGTTCTTGAGCGCGCCCGGCAGGATCGCCTGACTGCGGGAGCACGCGACAGCTCCACCCGCGGCGCCTGCTCCGGCCGCGTCCGTGGCGACGCCTGCCGGCCGCGAATAGCAGCTCCACATCGCCAGTGCCAAGCCGCAGGCAGTCCAGGAGCGAACGGAAGCCATGCGTGCCGTTGTGCCACGTCGCCGCGCGATTTGCACGGCGGCCTGCCGAGCCGCACCCGCTCCGGCAGTTCCTGCAGCGCTCGGTCTTGCGTAGCCCATGATATAGAGTGCAGGATCATGCCCGCGCACCTGAACATCACGATGGACGAAGCTCTCTACCTGCGCTTGAAGCAGGAGCTTCCACCGAAGCGGATCAGTGCGTTCATCGAAGCCGCGGTCCGTGCGAAACTGAGGCCATCCGGTAGCGAGCTCGAGCGGGCCTGCAAGGCTGCTTCGAAGGAAACATGGCGGCGCAAGCTTGCCGCCGACTGGTCGTTGACTGAGGTCGACGCATGGCCCGAGTGAGCCTCACGCGCGGAGAGTTCAGCCTACCTCAGCGCGCTTTCACGCTCACCACGTCGAACTGCACGAGTTGTCCGTTGAAGGGGTCCGGGGCGGGCGCTACGTCAGGCACGACCAAGGCCTCGCGGTTCGAAACGCCGTGGCCGTCCGGCACGGATTTTCCGCCATTGACCTCGAACGTCACGGTGGTGCCGCCCTTCATGGGGATGACGACCTCGTAGTCGATCAGGAAGTGAATGTGGCCGGTGGTCGGGTGGTAGTTGAAGAAATAGACTTCCTTGGGCTCCGCCACGCTCAGCATGTAGGCCGTGTAGCCTGGCGTCGAGGTTTCCCCGCCCGTGTAGAAGCGCTCTTGCTCGAGCTTGCCATTGACGTACGTGTTGGGCTCGGTGTTGCCGCGCACGCGCAGGGTGACGTCGTAGGTGACGTTGGGGTCGCCGCCCATCTTCTTGGCGAATGTCTGGCGATCCACGGCCGGGGTCGCGTCGCAGTTGTCCAATTTGTCTAGGCCGAAGTGGTCGGCGTCGATGCACGGGCACTCCAGCCGAAACTGATGGATCTGTGTCGCCAACGCGAGCAGTCCCGCCGCTCCGCCCGACCCTGCGGAGGCGCCGCCATCCCCTGCCTGCGCTGCGCCGCCTAGCGTGTTGGCGCC
The DNA here is from genome assembly GCA_031408355.1 of Myxococcales bacterium. GTDB lineage: Bacteria > Myxococcota_A > Polyangia > Polyangiales > Polyangiaceae > PMG-095. The sequence continues at coordinate 4,923 of JANNWK010001227.1, read as the reverse complement.
GCCCGCTCCAGCTCCCGCTACGGTAGCGTTGGCGCCGGCTGTGCCGGTGCCGCCCGTCACGCCACTACCGCCCGAAGCTGCGGCGTTGCCGGCCTGGCCGGCGCCGTTGCCTGCGCTCGAAGAAACCGGAGGGTTGGCGTTGTCGGTGCAGCCGCCTGCAAGTACGAAAAGGACCAGCACCAGCAAGGGGGATGTGCGTTGCATCATTCGTCTCCGAGGGTCAGTTGGCGACTACAGCGCTGTCGACGTCGATCCAGGTGAAGGTACCATCGAAACCTTGCCCCGCGGGGCCTGCGCCTCGCTCAGGGCAGGCAGCTTCGGAAGTAGGTGTGCCTGACGTCAGCAAACTCCCATGCCCGCCTCACCCCCCTACCGCTCGCGCGGCGTCTTCTCTGGCCAGCGACCAGCATCGACCCGAATACGAACAGCCCAGTCCAACAGTCGGCGGGCCGACTACCGACGAGATCGCACGCGCAGCCGCCACCCGAAATTCGTAGGCTGGGACGCCCGTCCGTCTTGTCGATGCCGAGCGGCCCAGCTTCAGCTGCGCTGTCAGGCTCTGGTTCTCGAGCGACCTCAGTCGCCCCATCCTTCCCCGGCGCACCCGCACTCGCGGCGGCGGTAGCGTCCACGCTCGTTGGGTCCGACTCCGCCCCGCATACGGCTTCCGGCCACAAGGTGATGCCCGCGTAGTAGGCGCAGGTTCCAGCGCACAGGTCGGCAACGCAACTCTTGACGCCCTGTACCTCCCGGAACCCGGTGAGCGGCCTCAGGTGTGCTCCCTCGTCGTCGGATTCTGCGAGCGCATAGCCATCCCCAAAATTTTCTGCAGCGACATAGAGCTTGCCGTTGCGTTCGGCCAAAGCATGAACGCGCGGGGCCTCTGGCCAAGCGTCGAAGCTCTTGGCGCCGTCTTTTGAACGGTAGCCGACAGGCTGAGTGCCTGCCGTGCCGCCGACGAGGATCGTCCCGCTCGCGAGCTGCAGGAAAGCCTTCAGCTTGCCCGGAATCGAGACGGACTGAACGAAGCTGAGTCCGCCATTATCGCTTGTGGCCAGCGTTTCGGCCGAAGCGCCGAGTACTCGCACATGCAGCCGATTCTCGTCGCGCGAATCGATCGCAAGAAGCTCGAAAGGATTTTCACCCAGCGAGTCCACCAGATCGGCGACCACCTCCCAGTGCTCACCCGAGTCGCGACTGCGAAGCAGGCTGGGATGGTTCTCGGGGACCGAAAACATAGCCGCGAACAGCGTACTGGGCTGGCTGGGCGCCACCAGGAGCGTAAGCAGGGCACTCTGCACTGGCGCCGTGAATACCGGCTCTCCGAAGGTGAGTCCGCCATCGTCGGAGACGTAGATGCTCTCGCCGGCGCGCTGGTCCTCGCGCGGCACGCCGATCACATACACTCGCTTTTCATTGGACGGATCGACAGCGAGAGCGTAGGGCGTCACGTCGGTCAGGGTGCCCCCCGCCGCCCTCCAACTGCACGAGTCGTCGTCAGAGTGGACCAGGCCCGCGCCCGAGGTCAGGCCAAAGATGCGGTGCGAGGGTCGTGCGCCGAGCAGGTACGCGCTGGCGTACGCGCTGAGCTTTTGTTCGCAGCTGAACAGCCAGCTTTCTCCCGCGTCCTCGGAAAATAGCAGCCCGAAGTTCGTCCCCAGGATGATCTGCTCGGGACGATCCGCGGGCAGCAGGATTTGCCGTGGCTCCGGGTAGCTTCCGTCGGCCCGCACCGGCGCGGTGCCCAGGAGCGCACTTAGGACGAGCAAGAGCGAGCCGGTGCGTCCTGACGACAGGCGAGCACGCACGAGCTACCGCTCCGAGCCCAAACGCGGTCGGTCGAACGGCGGCAGTTCGGCTAGAGCTCGCGGATCCGTCAAGCCGCTCTGCACGAATTCCAAGAGCTGTTCAAACTCGAAGTCTGGCAGATTCAAGGTTTTAATCTCAGGATCGATGTGCTCATGGTCGAGCCCGCCCTGACGATAGACGTCGAGCACCGAGCGCAGCGTCGCGCCACTTCCCGTTCCAAAATGCAGGAGGCCGCCCGGGGCACGAAGACCCACGTTGCGCAGGCTGGGAGTCTTCATCTTGCCCAGGTCAGCTGCATCCCCGCTGCTCGAGGCACGGCCCGGATCTAGGGCGGGAGCGCGCGCGCCGATATTGTGAAATTGGTTGTCGGCGAACAGGGGTGGCACATGACAGGTGGCGCAGCGTGCCTTCAGGTTGAACACGACCAAGCCGGCCTGCTGATCGGGTGTGAGCGCGTTGGCATCGCCCGCGTTGAAGCGATCCCAGGGCGTCTGGTCGGATCGGAGCTGCCGCTCGTAGGAGGCAATTGCAAACAGGATGCGTCGCGCAGTCACCTCGGGCGTCCCGAACACCCACTCGAACAATGAGGGATAGCTCGGGTGTGCGCTGACGGCCTCAGCCATGGCTGCAGGGATCTGGCTCGCGAATTTTAGCGGCATCGCGGCCGCCAGCTTGGATTCGATGGCGGTCCAGTCGTAGCCTTCACAAGACATTTCGACGCTGCTCACTGGCGGCCCGGCCGCCTGACTCTCAAGCGCGCCGCCCGATTCGATCGCAACCGCCCCCGTCACGGGATCGACGAAGGAGGTCCGAGCCCGGCCGTCCCAGAACAGCTCGTCGAAAAACCAGGCGTCCATCACCGATGGAGCTTTGCGCGGAGTGACTTGTAAGTTCAGCGCATAACTTGGGTCTGGCTTTGGTGCCCCTGCGGAATCACAGCGAACGACCCCATGGCTGCCACGCGCGTCGTCCGCATCGTCGAGGATCCCGTTGGGTCCGGCGCCGACCGATGCCTCGCGCGGATCCGAGCCGCCCGCCGCGGGTTGGTGACAGGTCCCGCAGGCGTGAGTGTCGTGGCTGCTGAGCTGCTCTTCCCAGAAGAGGATCTTGCCGAGCAACGCCTTCTCCGCGCTGTGCGGATTTTCCTGGGGATGGACGGCGTCCGGATAGGGGTCGGCCTTCTCCAATCCGGTAACGAAACCCATGTTGGGCTCGGAATCGCTGCCCCCGACTCCTGAAATAGCAGGACCATTGGGAGCCACGTCCACAGCCGCACCCGTATCCCCACCTGCCGCCAGGGCGGGCATGGGCTCTGCGGGAAGGTGCTGTTTGCTCCGCGCACCGACGACGCGCACCCGGTCGCCCGTATCGCGTGGCGCCGTGCCGGGCTGCTGGCCCGAGACACCACAAGCCGAACACAAGCCGCACGCCAGCCAGCAAAATGTGCGGGTGCCGCTCGCACCCGCTGGCCGAAAACGCCGTGGGCCGATTCGCAGCGAACGCCGAACCACCGTAAGGCCCAACGCGCATAGGATCCCGAACAGTCCCAGCGTTCCAGAGCGTGGCTTAGGAGACGAGACGATTCGACAACCGCACCCGTCGCCGGGTGCGGGCGCGTTCGCCATCCGTCCGGCTGAGCCCACGCCTGCGCCCGCGCCCGTGCCAAGTCCACCCCCGGGGGAGACTTGACCACCCGAACCGCCGGTAGCCATCCCCGCCCCGCCGGAGCCGCCCGTCCCGGCGCTGCCGGCATTCGGAGGATCGAAGAGCTGCCCCTTGCTACACAGCGTGTCGGGCGCGGCGTCGCCCAAGCCGGCGGGCGCTGCCGCATCCACTTTGCTGGTGAGCCAGATCCGGTCCACCTGGGCGCCAGGCTCGGCTGCCTTGATTTTCAGCGTTTGCTTGCCTGAAGCAAGCTCCAAAGCCGTTTCGGCGCGGGTCCAGGACCACGCAGCGGGCGAAAGCGTCACGATTTGATCCGGGCCGCCGTTGACGCTGACGAACACGGTGTCGGAAGTGCTGGCCGGGCCCTTGCCCAGCACCCAAAGGTAAGCGGTGCCGCCCTGTTTAACGTTGAGATCGTACCACAGCACGTTGGCTTCATCCGGAACGTCGGCGGAGCTAGCTGCGGCGGGATCGACTTGGACAAACGCCTCGTTGCCGCGCCCCATTTCGTCGATGCGCTGGAATGGTCCCGCGTGGCGGGAGCTGCCTTCGGCCTCGATGAACACGCCGGCGCTCGCGTCCACGGGATAGACGCAGGCCGGCGGCGCCACCACGCGCACGTACACCCCGACCGAGGGGGCGCCCTCTTCGGATACGATGTGCAGCAGATACTCCCCCGGCGGCGCTTCGTTGAGGGTCGCCGGGGCAGCGACGGTCAGCGTGCCGTTGGCGGGGCCGGACACGATGGGTAGCGGCACGTAGCGCTGGCTTTGATTGTAGGAGTGGGTCATCGCTCCCGGCGCCATCAGCGCCACGCCCCGCTCGGCTCTCACGGTTCCGGAAAACTCGATCGTGAGCGGCGCTCCGCCAACGACGAGCTCCTGACCTTCCTGGACATTGGTGATGACCGGGCGAGGTCCAGCCGACAGGTAGGGAGGCGAGTAGATGCGCGCTTCGTTCTTTTCGCACCCGGTATCGTGAACGTTGTCTTTGCCGCCCCCAACGAGCACGCGCCCATCCTTGAGCAACAGGACGACGCTGTGGTATCCGCGCCCCGTCGGTTCGGGCCAGGGCTCTTCGGTGTGGACCGTCTTCGCGAAGGGATCGATGATCTGAGGCCGCCGTACGCCATCGGCACCACCCGGTGCATTGTCGAGCGTCCAGGGACTGCCCGGTTCGTCCGTGTAGCCATTGAGCAGCAGCACCGTGCCGTCAGGCAGCCAGGTCGCTGCGGAAAAGGTGCGCGCGACGCCCAGATCCAAAGAGTCCCACTGGTCCTCGTAGGGGTCGTAGAAGTGTGCCACCGCAGCTCCCGGACCGTTTCGGCCGCCGCTCATGAGCATCACTCTGCCGTCGGGCAACATCACGGAGGTCGAACCTTCGGCTTTGTCGGCTCCGCTAGGATTGGGCAACGTCGCGTTGGGCATGCGGGTGATGCGGTCGGCTCCG
>JANNWK010001226.1:0-3184 GCA_031408355.1 Myxococcales bacterium | reverse complement strand
GGTGAAGCCCACGCGGCCGGAGTCATTCACCGGGACCTGAAGCCTGACAACGTGATGCTGGTGCGGCGCGGCGCCGACAGCGACTTTGTCAAGTTGCTCGACTTCGGCGTAGCGCGCGCCGACCGCGACCCCGATTTCGCGACGCGCGACGGCGCCGTGCTGGGCACCGCCCGTTACATCGCACCGGAGGGCGCGCAAGGCCGCCGCGTTGGGCCCGAAGCCGACGTGTATTCTGCGACCACCCTGCTGTTCCAGTGCATCACCGGGGTCACGCCCTTCAATGGCGCGAGTGCCGTCACCATTCTTGTTCAACAAGTCAGCGCGCCGCCGCCCGACATCCGCTCCGTCGGGGTGGGGCGAGATGTTCCGGCCTCGCTGGCCGAGTTAGTTCTTCGCAACCTGTCAAAGGATCCGCAGGAACGGGCGCCCAATGCGCGTGCACTGGGGGCGGAGCTCGCCGCGTGCCTCTTCGCGGGCCGCACCGACACAAGCATTACCGGGCGTCTGCTGGGAGGCTATCGTTGAGCCGCGCGGCGTTCTTGGGGTGGCTCTTGGCGGCTTCTATGGTTCTTGTCGGCTCCCATGCCGGAGCGGCCGAGCCCGACCTGAAGGAACCGCTCGTTCTGCGAGGTTTCCACGCTCTTGAGCGCCCCACCGGCATCGCCGAGGCGGGCTTCGGCTGGCTCACGTTGCCCGGCGCCGACGTGTGCAGCCCGGTCGGTTGCAAAGCGGGTGACACGAGCTTCGAGCTCGATGCCTGGCAGCTGTACCGCCAAAACGTACGGCTTGCGTTCGGCGCTGGGATCCTGCTCGGTCTGATCCCGACCACCGACGCTCCGCAAACAGATCCAGAGGGGATCAAGCGCGATCACAGTCGCCGCTATCTGAGCATCGAGGGCGTCCTGCGCTACTATCCGTACGTGGCTCAGACAGTCGAGATCTGGCTGGGCCTCACCGGCGGTCTCGTCGTCGTCGCCGATCGCTTCGAGGTCGTGGACGAGTACGAAGACCAGCCGCTGATCGGGCCGCAAGGCGTCACGATCCGCACCGAAGGCGGCAGCTTGGGTCTCGCACTGGGCGGCGCCTACGAGCTGTCGCAGAACTGGTCGATCGGCGGCTCGTTCAGATCCGGGATGTGGTTCTTACCCGCGGTTCCCGCCACCAACGCGCTCAGGGATGAAGCCTCCGTGGCAGGGAGAAATTCGGTATTCTCGCTCGGCTTCAATGTGGCCTACCGAATTCCGCTCTAGCTCTCTAGGGCGCCGAGCGAGCGAGTAGCACCAGCAGCTCGCTGAGTCGCTCGAGCACCAGCGCCAGCACAGCCAGCAGCGCCACCGACTTCACGGGTGCCAGTAGCGGAGCGACGAAAGCCGGTGTGGCCGCGCGGGCGACAAGCGCACTCGCGCCCTCCAGCAAGACACTGGCAACGGCGAGCGGAGCCGCGATGGCCAGCGCCAGTTCGACCGACGCCGCAAATGCCTTCACCACCGAAGGCCAGGAGAAACGCGCGCCGAGCTCGGGTTGAGCCAGCGCCTGAGCTACCCTGGCCGCGCCACCGGTTTCGAGGAACGCGACGGCCGCAAGCAGCCCGAACAGCGCCGACACCGGCGGAAGCTGCTCCGGCAAGACCGGCAGCGTCACCGTCTCGCGTGCCCCCCGAAGATCGTCCACAAGCCCGCCTGCCATCGTGGCGGTGTACATGGCGAGCGAAGCTAGAAGCGCGACCGGCAAACCGACCAAGGCTTCACGGGCGAGCGCCAGCAGAAGCGGAGTGTCAGCCTCGAGGCGACCGGCGAGCGCCGGCGCCACGCACAGACCCAGCGTGAGTCCGAGGACCAGGCGAGTCGGGACGGGCACCGCGGACAAGCCGAAGGCGGGTATCAGCGTCACGGCCGGGACTGCCCGCGCGAAGCCTAGGGCCCAGGCCCGCGGATCGACGCCCCCGGCGCTAAACGCGGCTGCCAAAGCATCGGCGAGGGACGAGGCTTGGGGCATGCGGATCCAAGGCGATTGACGCCAGAGCGGGGGGCGCGTTAACGGTGGCGCGCCCCGAGACAGCGTATGGCCCTGGATACTTCCACAGTCGGCTTCGAGACGGAACCCATGTCGTTCAGCTACGACTGGAAGACGGTCGCGCTGTACGCTTTGGCGGTCGGCGCCACGGAGCAAGAGCTCGACTACGTCTACGAGGCACGCGGGCCGCGGGTGTTGCCAACGTTCGCGGTCATCCCGGCGTACGGGCCGGTGAGCCAACTGTTCGTCAAGACCCAATGCGACATGACGCGCCTCGTGCACGGAGGACAGACGGTGCGGCTGCATCGAGCGCTGCCCCCCGAGGGCACTTTGCTCACGACCGGAAGGATCGAGGGCATCTACGATATGAAGAAGCTCGCGCAGGTCGTGCTCAGCACGCGCACGACGCTGAACGGCGAGCCCTGCTTTGATACGGAGTGGTCTCTGCTCGTACGCGACGCCGGCAACTTCGGCGGACCGCGGCCACCCAAGCAGGAGGTCCCCAAGCTGGCCGAGGGTCAGGCGGATGCCCCGACATTTCGAGTGGAGCAGCCCACCCGGCCCGAACAGGCCCTGCTGTACCGGCTGACAGGGGACCTGAACCCGCTCCACGCGGATCCCGAGTTCGCCCGGGCCGTGGGTTTCGAGCAGGGGCCCATTCTGCATGGTCTATGCACCTTTGGTTTCGTCGGTCGCGCCATCCTGCAGCAGGCTTGCGCTGGCGATGCGACGAGACTGAAGCGTTTTAGTGTGCAGTTCAGAAAGCCGGTGTGGCCCGGCGACGTGCTGTGCACGGAAGGTTTCGACGTTGGCGGCGGTCGCTACGTCATTCAGACGAGCGTTCAGGGCCGACCGGACCCCGTGCTCACCTCCGCGTGGATCGAAGTTGCATAAGTCGGGAGAGCATTGCCAATGACTGACGAAGAGAACAAGAAGAAGGTCTTCTCCCTGCCGCCGCCGCCCACCGACGAGCTCGATGACGAGTGGGGCGGAGCCGAGGGGGCGAAACCCGCGCAAGCTGAGGCCGTGCCGTCCCCAGCCACGGCAGCGGCGAGTGCTGCGCCTGGCGGAGCCAACACCTCGAGCACCGAGGCGTCGGCCGACGAAGACGAAGACGAAGACGAAGACGAGGCTGACGAAGGCCACGACGAGGACGAGGCTGACGAAGGCC
>JANNWK010001225.1:0-3941 GCA_031408355.1 Myxococcales bacterium | reverse complement strand
CCCTCATCGTGACGGGGCGCTTCGCCTCACGCAGGATAACATCGCCCAAATAGGCATCGAAGACGGGGTCGAATTTCACCGCTGGCGTCTTGCGGGGACGTCCCTGCGGCCAGCCGGATTGGCCCGGCTTGAACTGGCTCTTCTTCGGTGGCTTGCGGTACCCGACCTCATAGTCGGCCAGCTTCGGCTCCTCGCCGGTCGCATCCTTCTTAGACATTGAGTACCTCGCGCTCGCCAAGACGCTCGGCCTCGACATCCTCGAAGCAGGCGCCGGTGTCTGTGAGGGTAGCGCACTTGCCTATCAGCCCCTCCCAGCGGCGGATGATTGTGTCGCAGTAGAGCGGCTCAAGCTCGATCAGCCGTGCCGCCCGCCCGCAGGTCTCCGCCGCGATCAGCGTCGTGCCGGACCCCGCGAACGGGTCCAGCACCAGTCCGCCGCGTTTCGAGCAATCCTTGATGGCGTCGGCTACCAGCGCGGTCGGCTTCACCGTCGGGTGCATCTCCAGCGCCGCTTCGCGCTCGGCGCCGATGCTGGAAACTCCCGGGTAATCCCAGACGTTGGTGCGATAGCGGCCGGTGTCGCCCAGGCCGAAGTTGTTCACGTGCGCCGCAGTCCCGACCTTGAACACGAAGACCATCTCGTGCTTCGAGCGATAAAAGGTCCCCATTCCGCCGTTGGACTTGTTCCAGATGCAGACGTTCTTGAGGTCTGAAAACACGGATCGACCGGCTGCGAGCAGCTCGCCCATGTGTCGCCAGTCCATACAGACAAAGGCTATGGTGCCGTTGCGACTGACCTTGGCGGCAGCCCCCAGGGTCTCCGTCAGGAACGCCGTGAACCCGGCCTCATCCATCTCGCCGCTCGCCATGGCGAACTCGCGATGGCGCGCGCGCCCGAGCCCGCTGACATGGCCGTTGATGCGAACGTTGTAAGGCGGGTCTGTGAAGATGAGGTCGGCGGTCCTGCCGCCCATCAGACGAGTATAATCCTCGGCATTGCGGGCATCGCCGCAGAGCAGGCGGTGGCGGCCTAGGATCCAAAGATCGCCCGCCCGGCTGACGGTCGGCCCCACCACGAGCGGAATCTCGTCCTCCGGCCCCGGAGTCGAGTCCGGATCGCTCTCACGATAGGAGTCCAGTGTCAGTTCGATTTCCGCTGCTGCGAAACCGGTCAGATCTAGATCGAAGTCGAGGTCGATCAGCGCCTGGAACTCGATGGCTAGCATCTCCTGGTCCCAACCAGCATTCAGCGCGAGCTTGTTGTCGGCCAGCACGTAGGCGCGGCGCTGGGCCTCGTTCAGATGCGACAAACGCACGGCAGGCACGGTCTCCAGGCCCAGCAGCTTGGCCGCCTCCACGCGACCGTGACCGGCGATGATCTCGCCGTCGTCGCTAATCAGAACTGGGTTGGTGAAACCGAATTGCTCGATGCTGCTGGCGATCTGGCGGAGTTGCTTGGCCGAGTGCGTCCGCGCGTTGCCGGCGTAGGGCTTCAGCGTCGCGGGCGCGCGGTGCTCGACCTCGAATCGGAAGGGCTTCATCGGCTGAACATATAATGAACGGTACAGTAACACGAGAATTTTTTGTACGACAACTAGAGTTGTCGCAAACATCCGCATAATGCGGATTGCTACAAAGGTAGCAATTTAGGGCTGAATGCTAAGTTGTCGCGTTCTTTGCGACTGGACATCGGCCGCCGGCCACGCATTGCTGTTGTCGTCCAGCCCGGCTTTCTCGGGCTCTGCTCAGTAGGGGCCAACACCTGGCCCGCAAGCAAAGGACGGCAACACTATGGCCAAGAAACAACGCAACAGCCGCGACAAATCGGCTGATTCCATCCCTGCGACGCCGACCACTCCGCTGCCGCCGGAGCGTCGGGTCACGCGCGCAGACACCCTGATCGAACTGATGCGCGCGGAATGCGGGGCTACGGCCGCCGAACTCGGCGCTGCGGTCGGCTGGCAGGTTCACTCCGTGCGGGGCTTCATCGCCGGGACCCTGAAGAAGCGCGCCGACCTGACAGTCACGGCCGCCCGTGAAGATGGCTCTACCCGCTACCGGGTTCTCGATGCTGCAGCGGTGGCAGCATGAACCCAGACGACATTCAGCTCGAAGGCCTGGGTCTCGAAGACCTTCGGGGTCGCTGGCGCGCGCGCTACGGCGCGCCGCCAAGGCTGCGCTCGCCGGAACTCCTGGCGCTGATGCTGGCCTGGCGGATCCAGGCCGACCGGGAAGGCGGACTAGATGCGGATCTGCGCCGGGCGCTACGGCGACCGGCAGGCGTCAAGGCCGCCGCCGAACCGACCGCCGGGACCCGGTTGGTCCGGGAGTGGGAAGGGACGCCGCACGAGGTGATCGCAATGAGCGAGGGCGGGTTCCTCTACCAGGGAGACCACTACCGCAGCCTCTCGCAGATCGCCCGCGCCATCACCGGGGTGCGGTGGAACGGGCCAAGGTTCTTCGGCTTACGGCGGGAGGCTGACGCGCGATGAGCAAGGCCACGGTTCCGGTCAAGATCGTTCGGTGCGCGATCTATACGAGGAAGAGTTCTGAGGAGGGGCTCGATCAGGCGTTCAACAGCCTGCATGCCCAGCGCGAGGCATGCGAGGCCTACATCAAGAGCCAGGTCGCCGAGGGCTGGCGGGCGCTGCCCACGGTCTATGATGACGGCGGTTTCTCCGGCGGGAACATGGACCGGCCCGGTCTGGCCAAGCTGCTGGCCGACGTTGATCGCGGCATGATCGACACCGTCGTGGTCTACAAGGTCGATCGGCTCACCCGCGCCCTCTCGGATTTCGCCAAGATCGTCGACCGGCTGGATGGGGCAGGCGCATCGTTCGTGTCGGTGACCCAGGCGTTCAACACGACGACGTCCATGGGTCGGCTGACGCTCAACGTCCTGCTGTCGTTCGCGCAGTTCGAGCGCGAGGTGACTGGCGAGCGCATCCGCGACAAGATCGCGGCGTCCAAGGCCAGGGGCATGTGGATGGGTGGTATCCTGCCGCTTGGCTACGACGCGCCCACCGACCCGCAAACGCGGGCGCTCGTCCTCAACCCGGCGGAGGCCGAAACGGTCAGGATGATCTTCCGGACCTATCTCGAACTAGGGTCCGTGCATGCGCTCGAAGCGCGGCTGCAGGCTGAGGGCATTCGATCAAAGCTCTGGACGGCGAAGCATGGTCGGGCGGTCGGTGGAGGGCGGCTGTCGCGGGGCGCACTGTTCCATCTCCTGAAGAACCGAACCTACCTTGGTGAGATTCCGCATGGGGCGAAGTCATATCCAGGATCCCACCCGGCGATTATCGAGCCGGAGGTCTTCGATGCGGTGCAGGCCGGCCTCGGCACGCGTCGGTCGGTGTGGCGTGAGCGTCCGCTGCGTTCGGCGACCATGTCGCTTCGGGGGTTGTTGTTCGATGCCGATGGCGCACCGATGAGTCCCAGCTTCACGCACGGCAAGAACGGACAGGTCTATCGGTATTATGTCTCCTCGCCGCTCCAGCTCGGCCGGCCCGTCAAACAGAATCCCGATGCCATCCGACGGGTGTCGGCGCCGGAGGTGGAGCAACTGCTTCGCGATCAACTCACAGCCCCGCTGGGTGCTCCGGAGGACGCGGGCTTAGATCTCCTGCTGGGATCGGTGAAGCGGGTGGAGATCGAAGCTGAGACCGTTCGTGTGACACTGCTGCGCGCCAGGGTGACGCGGTCAGCACTCAGTATGTGCGAGCCGGTGCATGACGATCCCAAGCGCGTAGTGCTCACCTTGCCTATCCGCTGCCGCCTCCGTGGCGGACGGACCTGGGTGCTGCCACCGGCAGGATCGGAGGCGGGGCGCAAGACCAGGCGCGACCAGGTGCTGATCCGGGGCCTGCGCCAGGCCCATAGGGTGGCGGCCGAGATCGGATGGCGGTGCGCTGACGGAACCGTCGACCTGCAGACGGGCC
>JANNWK010001224.1:0-5232 GCA_031408355.1 Myxococcales bacterium | reverse complement strand
GGCACCAGCTCGAGCCGCAAGTAGTTACTGGGTGCGTTCTTGACCGTGCCCAAAATGTGCGCTGGCCGCAGGATCACCGTTTCGGTGGCCAGGCTGCGCCAGAAGAACGCGCTAACGCACATATCGAGTTCGACAAGATCGCGGATTTCGCTAAAGGGCCCGGCTCCCAGCAGCGGGGCGTCTTCACGGATCAGCTGCGGATTGTCCGGACGCGGCCCGTACACGTTCGCGCTCGAGAGCAGCACCACCTTCGGCACCTTGTAGGCCTCGACGTATTCCAGCAGCTTCTGCAGACCGACCACGTTGAAATCGTGATGCTCGACCGAGCTTTCGTGGGGATCGTGCATCACGCCCAAGTGCACGACGGCGGTCACATCACCGCGGCGAAAGATCTCACGCACGCGGTTGCTGCGAATGTCAATTTGGTGGTGCTCCACGTCGCCGGGCGGATCAACAAACGCCCGACGATCAATCCCAATGACCGGGCGCGTCCGATGCAAGCGACGCGAAAGGTCCCGACCGAGACGGCCGCAGATCCCCGTCACCACGACCGCGCCCGGCTGACCGCTAGCAGACGCCACCAGAACTTCGCTCACAGAAAGACTCCACGCCTATCACGCAGCCCACGCCGCAAAAGATCGTTGATCGTCTGCTGAACGAGCCAAACCTTGTCCGCAATCACGCTGTCATCGTCATCCGGGTCGCCGTAGAAGCGCATCGGTTCGCCGAAATGGAGCCGATATTTCGTGGGCAACGGCATGGCGCCGCCCGGCAGCAGCAGCTGCGGCACGAGCGGAAACGCCGGCAATCCCAGGGCCCGCGCCGCCCACTCGAGGTTGCCAAAGCTGAGGTACTGCTCTTCGGCGCCAATCACCGCCACCGGCACGATCGGCGTTTCCGTGCGCATCGCTAGGCGCATGAAGCCGTGACCGAACGGTTCGAGCTGATAGCGCTGGGCAAACGGCTTAGAGATAGCGTGCATGCCCTCCGGAAAGGCCAGCACCAGCTCGCCCATTTCCAGCAGCCGAATCGCGTTCTCCTGGAGCCCGACGACCTGTCCCACCCGGCTGAAGAACGCCGAAACAAACGGCAACGTCGCGGTCCACTTTTCCACCATGGCGCGCGTCACCCTGGGCGGGCGAGCGTCATAAAACATCGCGGAGCCGATGATGGCAGCGTCGATCGGGACCTGCCCGGAATGATTGGCTATCAGCAGAGCGCGCCCGGCCGGCACCCGGTCGATGCCGAACACCTCCGTCCGAAAGTACAGGCGATGGAACACTGCCACCACCATGGCGGCCTGACGTGCCGTCGAAAGGTCGAAGCCAAACGGATCGCCACCGAGAGTGACGTAGCGCCGCTCCAGGCTGCGCACGCGTTCTTCGAAGTCGTCGCCGAGCAGACGCTGCCGTAGTTCATCCTTGGCACGGCTCGCTGCGTTCCGGACCCGCGATAGGAACGGAAGCGTGGCGTCGGCGAGTCGAACGAGGGCGCTACGTTGCATGACGGGAAGGCGCTCATGTTAGCGTGAGAGCGCTTGTTCCCGCTCGTGATTCCCCCGCCACTGCGACCCGGCGCGACCGTGCACGTGGTGGCCCCTTCCGGCCCGTTCGACCGAACCTTGGCGCTTTCCGGCATCGCGTTCTTGGGCCAGCGCTACCGCGTCAAGTTTGACTGGGGGATGTTCGAGCGAAGCGGCTTTCTGGCCGGTTCGGACGAGCGACGGCGCGCTGAGTTGCAGGCCGCTCTGAACGACGCAGAAGCCTCCGCCGTCGTGGCGGCGCGCGGCGGCTACGGGCTCACGCGCATCGCGTCACAAGTCACGTTTGCCTGCCTGCGGGAGTCGCCCAAATGGTTGGTCGGGTTCTCAGACGCCACGGCGCTCCACGTCGAAGCGCAGGCGGTCGGAGTTGCCTCGCTGCACGCGCACAACGTCGCCGGACTCGGACGTGGCGATCTCCGAGCCCGGGAGCACTGGCTCGCAGCGCTCGAGTCACCGCTGGCCCGGCGTGCGTTCGCGGGAACACCGGTGCGTGCCGGTCGCGTCCGCGGGCCCCTGGTGGGCGGCAATCTCACCGTGCTCTTCACTTGCGCGGCTGCCGGCCGGCTGCGTCTGCCGCCGGGCGCGATCCTGGCGATCGAGGACGTCAGCGAGGCCTCGTATCGCGTCGATCGCATGCTGAGTGCCCTGCGGATCGGGGGGCATTTCGCTCAAGTTGCCGGCGTCGCGGTGGGCTCGTTCAGCGACTGCCCTCCCGGCCCGCATCGGGTCAGCGTGAGCTCGGTGCTCGAGCGCGAGTTAGCTGAGCTGGGTGTCCCGGTTCTCGCAGGCCTGCCCTTCGGACACAGCTTGCCGAACGAACCCCTCCTGTTCGGCGTCGACGCTGAACTCGACGCCGACGGCGGGTGGTTGAAACAGGGAGCGTAGCGGCAGGTCAGCAGCCGCCCCGCCAAAGCCGCCGGGCTAGCGCGGCTGATCGTCGATGAGCTCTTCGTCGTCCACGGAGAACTCACCGCTCGTCTCTTCGTCGTCGTCAGCGTCCATCAGGGCGGCGGATGGCCTGATCTCGGTGACGTCCGACGTGCCAGGAACGTAGCCCGGTGCGGGCAAAGCGCCTGCCTCGACGGACGGGGCAGCACGACCCGCACGCGACCCGGGCGGTGGCGGAGGGGGCGGTCTGGCGCCTTTCGGCGGCGGTGGCGGCGGACCCTTGGCACCGCTCGCCACGGCCGGCGGGGGCGCGCCTCCCGCTCGTGCTGCGGAGCCGGGCGGTGGCGGAGGCGGATTGCGCGTCGGGATCGGCGGCCGACTGCTGCCTGGCGCGGGCGTGCTGGGGCTGGTTGCCGGAAGCGGGGGTGGGGTCGATGATCGAGGCGCCGACGGTGGCGCAGCTGCTGCGACCTCCGCGGCAACCGGAGACGAGGCCTTCTTGCCCGGCTTGGGCGGCGGCGCCAGCTTGCCAGCGCGCGTGGATGCAGGCGGCTCTGCCGCCAAGGGCGCCGCAGCGATCGCGGCCTGCGGTGGCTGCTCCGCCGCTTGAACGGGAGCCTGGGCGGTCTCATCGCTCGAGGTGCCCGGGTCGGCGTCGTCGTTGGGCCTGGCTTCGTCGGTCTTCGCCGCTGCGGGCTTGGGGTCGCTGTCGGCAGCGGCGCCGGCTTCGTCGCCCCCCTGAACTGCGCCGGCTTCGTCGGGGCTTGGGGACTCGGTGTTCTTCGCGTCTGCGTCAGGCTTCGGGTTGCTCACGTCCACGTCAGCCGCACGGGATAACTCCTCCGCGGCAGCAGGTGCCGCGGGCGCCTCTGCCTCTGCCTCGCTGGCGGCAGGCGCAGGCGCCGCAAGGCCCGCTTCATCGCTCGCAACCAGATCGGATTCAGCGGTGGCCGCGGGCGTGGCTTCGGCGGCCGCGGGCGGCTGTGCCGCGACCGGGCCTTCCACGGCGCTCTCCACTCCGGCCACAGCAGGTTTCGGCGCGTCCACGGGTTTGACGGCCGGCTTGGGCTCGTCGTCTTTCGGCCGCTTGAGCATCGCCTGTTTGGCCCGCTCCAAGCCCTCCACCGCCTCGGGATCGGCAGCCTTCATGCGGAGCACACGACGCCAAGCGTCGGCGGCCTCCCGCGGATCGTCCAGTCGCTCCTCCCATAGCCGAGCGACCTTTCGAGCCAGCTCAGCACGCGCACTCGGCTCCTTGCCGCGCAGGATTTGGTCTTCGAGGAGCTGCACCATCCCACGATGATCCTGCAGCTCGACGTACAGCTCGGAGAGCTGATCCATGACGGCCGTGTCGGAGGGCGACAGGTCATGGAGGCGCTTTAGATCGGAAGCCGCCCCGACCTTTTCGGTCAGCTTGTCGCGCCGGAGCGTGGCCCGACGTGACAGCAACTTGCGCACAAGTGGACCGTCGAAGACCTCGTCAAGGGCGCGAGTGAGCACCGCCTCCGCGCGGCGCGAGTCGCCCACGTCGCTCGCCAACGCCTCGAGTGCGTCCAGGCGCTCGTCGTCGACGTGGGTCACGATCGCGTCGCCCAACCAAGTGAAAGCCTTGTCGACGTCCTTCAGCTCGCGATAGACGAGGGAGGCCGCTCTGCCGAGCAGAATGCCGCGCGTGCGTCCGCCGTCGCGCGAGCCCAACCCGCCAGCAGCCATGGAGTCGGCCAAGGTACGCCGCAGCGTGTCCACCGCCCGCGCCTTATCGGAAGTCGCGGCGATATCCTCCAGCAAGGACAGCGTTTCCTCTTGGGTCCCGCTGCCGACGGCGATATCGAAGAACGCGCGCGCTCTGTCGTACGCGCCATGCTCCGCTGCGACCGAGGCCGCACGCCCTAGCCCAGCGAGCTTGTCTGCGGGAGCCTTGCAGCGTGTCACCTGCCGCTCGTAGATGCCAATCGCCTGGGTGGGGTCGGGTGCCAACCTGGACAGGCGTTCCAGGAGTGGCTCGACGTCCGCGGGCGTCACGCTCGTCAGCGCCTGTTCACCGTGCTGAATCGCCTCGTCGGCGGCTACCCCTGCTCGGATCAACACCTCCGCCTGGCGCACCATCTCTTCGGCGCGCGTCGGACCCGAGATCGCCGACACCATCAGATCGTGGGCAATCCCGAGGGCGTCGAGGTCCTTCAACTTGACCGCGAGGTCCTCCAGTTGCTTGGCCATGTCCGCGTCGGCGCCCCGTGTGCGCGCCAGTTCCTTGGCCACGGCGGCGGCGTCCGCGTCGCGTCCCACCGCCACAAAGCGTTCAAACGCGCCCTTCAAAGCGGCGTTTCGCACCGGCCCTATCGGGGACTCCATGTACCAATCGACGAGCTTCGCCGCGACCACGCCCTTCCAGCCCAGCGTATCGCCAAGACCGACGTAGGCCTGGCGGCAGGGCTCATCGCCGCGATCGGCGATCTCCATGAGCGCCGCCAACGCATCATCGCTTTGACCCACCTTGTCGTGGAGGATCTCCGCCCGGCGGCGGCTCATCTTGCTCACCTCTTCATCGTCCCCCTCCACCTCCGCAAGCTGCGCGAGGAACCCCGCGACGCGCGGCCACTCCTCTAGCTTTTCGCACAACTCACAGAGCCGCTGCACGGCGTCGAAGTTCTCGGGATCCAGCTCACGCACGATGTCCAGCACTCGCACAGCGCCTTTCGCATCGTCGAGCGTCCCCTCGTAGAGCCGAGCCAAGGTTTCAGCCACTTCGAGCCGAAGCGCGGGGTCTGACAAGGCGTCCAGCCGCCGCTCGAGCGCGTGGG
>JANNWK010001223.1:0-4024 GCA_031408355.1 Myxococcales bacterium | reverse complement strand
GGATCAATCGCTCCACGAGCGCGCGCTTGATCACCCGGTTTCGTTCCTCGGTCGTTGGCAGGTCGAGCGCACACATGAGCCCACGGCCGCGAACGTTGCGTACCCGGCCCTGGAAAATTTGGCCGAGCGCCTGCAGTCCCTGTTGCAGTTCCTGGCCTCGTTGCCTGGCGTTCTCCAGCAGAGCCTCCGCCTGGATGGCCTCCAGGATGCCGGTCGCGCGCACCATGTCCACCAAGGAGCCGCCCCAGGTACTGCTGATCCGGCCCGGAACCTGAAACACGCTCTCCACCTCGTCCACCCGGCGCGACACCAGGATGCCGCCGACCTGAAGCTTCTTCGCGAAGCAAATAATGTCTGGGACCACGCCGAGTTGCTGGTAGGCCCACCAGTCGCCGGTGATGCCCATGCCTGACTGAACCTCGTCGAAGATCAGCAGGGCACCGCGCTCGTCGGCCAGTCGGCGCAAGGCCTGTAGGAACTCCGGTCGAAAGTGATTGTCCCCGCCTTCGCCCTGGATGGGCTCGATCAAGATGGCGGCAATGTCGGCGCCGTGAAGCTCGAAAGCTCGTTCGGCTTTGGCGAGCGTGAGTTGTTCGAGCTCAAGGACGTCGCTCTCTGCCGCGTCGTCCTGCGGAAAGCGCATCACCGGGCTGGGCAACCGCGGCCAAGAGAATTTAGGAAAGTGCAGCGTCTTGGCGGGTTCGGTGTTGGTGACGCTGAGCGTGTAGCCGGCCCGTCCGTGAAAGGCGTGCTCGAAATGCAGGATCTGCGAGCCCAGCTCACCCCGGCCCTCTTGAAGGCTTCTGCGCACCCTCCAATCGAAGGCCACCTTCATGGCGTTCTCCACCGCGAGCGCTCCGCCCTCCACGAAAAAGTAGTGTGGGTGCGTGGCAGGGGCTGCCGTCCGCGCCAGTGTTTCGACGAACTCGGCGAGGTAGGTCGTGTAGAAATCGGGATTGGCGACCTTGAGCGTCGCCGCACGCAGCAGTCGCTCCTGCATGGCAGGGGTCGTGAGGGCGGGCGGGGAGAACCCCAGCGGATTCGAGGCGTAGAAGCTCGAGAAGTCGAGGAACTCCTCGCCGCTCTTGGCGTCGCGCAGAAACGGCCCCGAGCTGCGCTCCAGATCCAGAACAAAAGTGTGCCCGACCGTCAGCAGGTGACGGGCCAGGGTGGCGTGAACCTCGCCCGGAGCGATCGGATACAGCGGCATCTCCCGGTAAACCTAGCATCCCCTGGTGCTTCCGGCGAAGAGCTGTGGCTTACTCCGCGCCCATGCAAGAGCTGAAGTCGGTCCTCGAAGCGGGCTCCAAGTACCTGCGCGATCACCCCGAAGAGCTTCTGCGGGCGCTGCGCAACCTGCTCGCGCTCCGCTTCGGCGTGCCCATCGACGCGCTGCGCTTCTTCGCCGGACGAGCCAAGGGCAAGAAAGCACCGAAGGACGTCGACCTCGAGGCGGTGCCGCCGGGTCTGCGAGTGGGTGCCACGATCGATCTCATGGGTACGGAGGTGCGGGCCAACGCTACCGTCTTTATCGAGCGGGTGAGCATTACGCCCGACGAGCTGCGCTTCGAAATCCGCCTGGCGGGGGTCGCGCTCAAGGTGCTCGACGAAACGGCAGAGTCGCCGATCGCGGCCCTACTACGCTCCGGCGCTCTCGATCTGAGCAAGCCCGGAAATCTGGCGGCGTATATGCCGAAGCGGCCGGCACTGCTGGTCGAGGCCAAGGACGATCGCGTGGTCATTGACCTGATGCGGCATCCGAAGATTGCCAAGAATCCGCGGGCAATTCGCACGCTTGCGCTGCTTGCACCGCTGCTCACCGTGGCGGGCATCGAGTCGGACACCGAGCACCTGGACGTGACGCTGCGCGCCTTCCCGGATGGCTTGCGTCAGGCCGTGGGCGGGCTTCGTCGCATGCTGCGCTAGGAGCCGTCGCTCGTGCCTCAACCTCAACTCAAGCCTCGGATTGAGGCCGTCGCAAACTACCATTGCATCACGGGCGAGAACCCGCTTTGGCAGGCGGTAGAAGCTCGCATTTACTGGGGGGACATCGAAACGGGCCGGCTGTTTCGCGCCCACCACGAAAGCGGCGAACACGAGTGCTTCTATCAGGGCGACAAGCTAGGCGGCTTCACATTTCAAGAGGACGGCACGCTGCTGCTGTTCGAAGTCGATAGGATCGCCGTGTTGGCCAGCGACGGCACCCGTCGCGTTCTGCGCGAGGGCATCGACCCTGCCATGAGCCGCTTCAATGACGTGATCGCCGACCCGGAAGGGCGGGTCTTCGCGGGCACCATCGGCACTACCGCTGAGAACGGCGGGCTTTTCCGGATCGAGCGAGACGGCACCAGCTGCTTGCTCTGGCGCGGCACGGGTTGCGCGAACGGCATGGGCTTCACGCCCGACCTGCGCGGCTTCTACTGGACCTGCAGCACCACGCGACGTATCTTTTTCGCTGACTACGAGGCCGAAAGCGGCGTGCTGTCAAATCGACGCGTCTGGTACGAGGCGCCCGCCTCGGAGGGTATCCCCGACGGCATGAGCGTCGACGCCAACGGCAACGTCTGGACCACTCGCTGGGACGGCCACGCCATGTACAAGCTGAGCCCGACAGGCCAGCTCCTCGATCGCATTGAGCTACCCGTCGCGCGGGTCTCCAGCGTCGCCTTCGGCGGTCCGAACCTGGACATCGCGTACGTCACGACCGCTGGCGGCAGCGGCACGGCCGAAGGTGGTCCCGAGGGCACGTTGTACCGGATAGCCGGGCTCGCGCAGGGCCGCCCGGAGTTTCTTTCGCGTATCCTGCTCTAACTTCGCGCTACTCGGCGACTGCGCTCGTCAGGGCGGGTGGGGGCGGCGGGAGCCGAGGCTCCGGCTTACCCGCCCACCAAGCCTTCAGACGCTCGACCGAGAAGGGGCGCGAGTAGCTCCACAACACCATCAAGGCCAGGGCGAAGAACATGTAGGCCTGGGCCACGAAGCAATCGTCGACCCAATAGTAGCCATACGGTGCCCAGCGCATGAAAGCGCTCACCCCCGCGATGACCAGCATGGGCGGACCCAATGCGGGACGCAGGTGCACGATGGCCCCAGCCAGAATGAACATGGAATAGTAGTAACAGGTGATGTTGAAGAGTCCGACTACCAGCGGCAGGCTGAGGGGCAGGGCGACCCACAACAGCTTGCTTCGGCGTAGCGCCCAGACCGTCCAGGCGAACAAGCCCGCCATGATAGCCAGGTAGATCGGACGCATCGCCTTGAAGCGCTCGGAGCGGTTGTTCTTCCAGCCCTCGAACGGATCGTCATCGTTGTCGTCGCGGAGCAGGCGCATCCGGCCGTCCCAGTTGTGCACCATGATGGACTCGAGGCCCATGTGGTTGGTGAGCGCCGTCTTCCCCAGCGTCTTCACGGTATGCCCGTAGAATTCCTTGTACGAGCCCCAGCCGGTCGAGGCGACACTCGCCGAGCCCAGGACGGCCAGCGCGACGAGCGAGCCTGCGATCAGCCGGCGATGGTCCGGGTGGAGCAGGCCGAGTAGCCCAGTCTTGCCATCCACGCTGGCCCGCGTGCCACGCAGTCGCTGCAGGATGAAGATCGAGATCACGATGGCCCAGCCCACGTAAAAGGCGGCCGGAAATATCCGCAACAATCCCGACCACATCAGCGCGAAGCCGGCCAGGAAGAACATGCGTTTCTTGGTCAGGCACAACGAGGCGACCAAGAAGAACCACCAGTCCTGGCGCAGGAACGCGCCGCCCGTCCAGTAGAAGTCCGCGGCCTTGTTGCTGCCCCAGAAAACGGTGGCAATGGCGGTGGTGCGCCAGCCGAAGGCCCACACGAAGAGCGCGACCGCCCCGCCGTGTAGGACCAGATCCAGACTGGCCAGGTACTTGAAAAAAGCGTCGTCGGCCGAGCCAAAATTGGCGAAGAACTTGCCGGTCATGGTCCACACGGGCGGCGGGTTGTAGCCATGATCCTTGATCATGTTCTCCCAGTAGCTGCCTGCGGCGGACTTGTAGAACCA
>JANNWK010001222.1:0-4651 GCA_031408355.1 Myxococcales bacterium | reverse complement strand
GGACGGCGCCGCGTCGCTCGCCGAGGTCGCGCAAGCGCTTTCCACGTTCGGCGTTTCCCCTCGCGAGCTCGGCAGCATCCTGCAAGCCCTGAAGGCCGCCGGCGCACTTCGCGCAGAGATCATCGTTCAGTAAGCCTCAGAGAATCCCATGAGCCTACCCCTCCAAGCGCTGAGTCCTCACGCCCTGGGCGGAGCCGCGAGCACCAAGCCGGCCGAACCCTCCGTCGATCCGAAGGCCCTGAAGGCCGCCAAGGACTTCGAGGCGATCTTTCTGCGAACGCTGCTGAGCTCGCTCGAGAAGACAACGAGCGTCTCAGGCAGCGGGCGCCCCAACACCGCCCAGAGCACCTACGGCTCGATGGTGGTCGGCGCCATGGCCGAGCAGATCTCCGGAGCCGGTGGCATCGGCCTGGCTGAAGTCGTCGCTCGGAGCCTTTCGGCTCACACTGGAACCCCCGTCCCAACTGGCAAACCACTGAAATAGAACGCCTTTTCAAGCCGTGCCCGACTCCCAACTTTCTCCTCAAGCCTCCAAGCCCCGTGCCGTTCACTGGGTTGACGATCCACGCGCACACCCCGCGCTTGGGCGTCATTGCTGGAGGCATGAATGAAAGGCATCACGGGCAACCCGGTACTCGACGCATACGGAAGGATGGCCGTCACGCCAGTGGGCGCGGCTCGTCCTGCCGAAACCATCGAGTCGGGAGGCAGCGTCTCGGGAGTGAGCACCCCTGCGGCGGAGGTCACCATCTCCGGGGCCGCCAGGGATCTCGCGGCCAGCGGCGCAGAGGGCAGCTTCGATCCGCAGAAGGTCGAAGCGCTGAAGACCAGTATCGCGGAAGGAAAGTTCAGAGTCGATTCTCAGGATGTGGCACGGCGCATGCTTGAGGCATTGGGCTAACGCGGCAAACCAGAAGCCAAGCTAGCGGAGTCGCGTGACTGCCCGTGCCGCCCCAAGAAAGTTGAGACTGAAAGTGCAGGCACAGGCGAAGCAAGATGAACTGAAAACCACGCTCCTCGAGCTGGAGCAGCTGCACGCCCAGGAGGCACTAGCCCTACGCGCACTCGACCGCGACGCCCTGGACGGCACCACGGATCAAAAAGTAAGGCTTTGGGAGCGACTGAAGGCGGTCACCGAGCAGGTGAGCCCCCAAGCCGAGGATCGCGCGCAGCTTGAGCGCATCCGGCAGGCGGCCCTGCTCAATCAGATTCTGCTTCACCACGCCCGCGACGCCGTGCGCACCATTCTCGAGAATGCAACGGGCGTCGCGCTCGCTCCTCCCAGCAATCGCCCCCATGCCGTGCAGGACGGCCTGCGCGTGGATTTCAAGGGCTGATGAGCGCCCTCAATCAACTGCTGTACACGGCGCGGGACGCCCTCGCGGCGCAGTCCTACGGGCTCGGCGTGACGGGCCAGAACATCACCAACGTCAATACGGCCGGCTACGTGCGGCGCGAAGCGCTGCTTGAGACGCGCGCGCTCGGCACGGCCACCACCGGCTCGGTGAATGTCGCGGGCCTCCGCCGCGCCACGGACGTGTACGTCGAAGGGCGGGAGCTTTCAGCGCGCGGCAACGCCTCGGCGGCCTCCGAGCACGATCGACAGCTCTCGAGCGTGGAAGCGCTCTTCAACGATCTCGGCTCCACCGGCTTGGGCTCCGCGCTCGACGGACTCTACGCCTCGTTCTCGGCGCTGGCCGCCAACCCGAGCGACGCCACGACGCGCTCCGGGGTCCTCGGTGCAGCCGGCAACTTCGCAGACCGCGTCAACGCCACGGCCGACGCGCTCAGCCAGCAGCAGGCAGATCTGCTGCAGCAGGCCCAGGGCATCGCGGCGGAAATCAACTCACGCGCCGTCAGCATCTCGGCGCTTAACCGGCGCATTCAGGCCGCGGAGGCGCAAGGTGAGGACGCGGCCGACTTGAAGGATCAGCGCAACGGCCTGCTCCTCGATCTGTCGCAAATGGTCGACGTCCGCACCTTCCCAGACGGCGCCGGCAGCCTCGTCGTGCAGGCCGCGGGCGCAACCTTGGTCGACGGCGTTGAAGCCCGACAGCTCAGCATCGACTTGGCGGGAGACGGCTCACTCCGCCTGCTCGCGTCGCGCGACGGCGGCAGCCAAACGGACGTGACGCGGTTTCTCACCGGCGGCACGCTGGCCGGGGTCAAGGAAGCCCGCGACGTCGACATCTTCAATGTGACCACGAAGCTCGACCAACTCGTGTTCGATGTCGCGAGCAGCGTAAACGCGCAACACGCTTCAGGATTTGGCCTCGATGCCGTGACCGGGCGCAACCTCTTCGATGTTGGGCCCACGGCCTCGGGCGCGGCCCGTGGTATCCGGCTGGGAGCGGCGGTCGCCGGCAACCCGAACGCGATAGCTGCCGCCTCGAGCGCGCTCAGCCTGCCCGGCGGCTCGGCCAACGCCGTCCTGCTTTCCGACCTCTGGAAAACGCCGCTTACCGGCGGCCGCACAGCTGCCGAGGCCTACGGCGACATCGTGGGCGGCATTGGCCAGAGGAAGCAGGCCATTGCCCAAGCGGTCGAGACCCAGCACGCCATCCGCGATCAAATCCAGTCGATGCGCGAGCAGATGAGCGGCGTGTCGCTCGACGAAGAGATGGTCTCGCTCACCAAATACCAGCGGGCTTACGAAGCTGCCGGCCGGGTCCTGTCCACGGTGGACGAGCTGCTGCAGGATCTCATCAACAGGATCGGCCGATGAGAGTCACTGACGGCATGCGCTACGCCGCGGTCATGAAGAACCTCACGCGGCTGAGCTCCGAGCACGCGGAAGCCGCCAGCCACGCCACGACCGGTGTGCGCGTCGGCAAGCCGTCGGATGACCCCGTGGCGGCAGCGGAATTGGCCCGCCTGCGGGCCAACCAAAGTCGAACCTCGGCTCACCTCGACAGCATCCGGGCCGTCCGTGGCGACGCCGAACTGACCGAGGGCGTTCTGGCCGAGGCGGGTGATATCTTCGTGCGCCTGAAGGAGCTCAGTCTGCAGGCGGGCAACGGCGGACTCTCTGCGCAGGAGCGACAGCTGCTGGGCGTGGAGGCCGCCGGCCTGAAGGACGCGCTGGTTCAGCTCGGCAACACCACCGGCACCCGCGGCTATCTTTTTGGCGGCAGCAAGACAGCCTCGCCCGCCTTCGACGCGAACGGGGTCTTCCTGGGCGACGACGTCGACCACCTGGTCGCCATCGGCAACAGCAGCCCGACGCCGGTGAGCACGAGCGGTCGCGACTCCTTTTCCGTCATCGGGGGGCGCGACGTGTTCGCGGACACCGACGTGCTGGTGGCGGCGCTGAACGCCAACGACCCCACCGCGATCGCGGCGGCGATGACCAACGTAGAAGCGTCACGCGCTCAGCTCGTGAACGCGCGCGCGCGCTCGGGCCTGGTCCTGAGCAAGCTCGACACCAATCAGAGCGTGCTCAGCTCCTTGGACACCGAGCAGCAGCAGCGGGCTCAAGAAGCCGGCGCCGCCGACCCGTTCGAGGCCTACTCGCGCGTCACCCAGCTCGGGCAGTCGCTTGAGCGTGCCGTCGCGGTCTCCCGCCAAATCCTCGACATTGGCGGAATTTCCCGGTTCTAGCCCGGCCGAAGGCCGCGCTTCTGGCACGCCGACTGCAGTGCTACCGTTAGGCCTTCATGCTCATCATCGCTCGACGCAAGGGACAGCGCATTGTCATCGGCCAGGACGTGGAGGTCGTGGTCACCGAGCTCTCGCGCGGCATGGTGAAGCTCGGGATTGTGGCTCCCAGTGAGCGCAGCATTCTGCGTGGGGAAATCCAGGACGCCGTAGCGGAAGCGAATCGTGCGGCCAGCGGCACGTCGCTCGACTTGCCCCTGGCCGGCGCGACGGCGGCTGAGCCCAAGCCCGAGAGCGCCTGACCGGGCTCTCAGAACATCCCGAACACCAGGGCGCCGCCCTCGACGCTGAGGTCTAGACGACCCCGCAGCTTGGGCAGAGTGCCAACGTCGAGACTCGCCAGTGCGGTGGCGCGCAACTTCGGATTGCCTGGCACGGCGCTGAGCGGGCTGACCAGGTTGTTAAATACCTCGGACATCGCCAGGAGCGCGTCCTCACTGGGGGCAGCGTCGGCGATCTGCTGCTCGGCATCGTCTTTCGGCAGCCCCAAGAGCGCTACCCCGAGCAACACGGTGGCTCGCAGATCCGCGATAATGGCGCCGCGTTCGCGCCCTTCGTCATCGAGCAGCCGGCAGCCCTGAGGACGCGTCAGAGCGGCCAGCTCAAACGGACCTGAGCGGGCTTCGAGCGACGGCGCGGGATCCATCAGCGTGCTCAGACACTCCGCCAGAGCCTGGAGACCAGCGAGCTCGGGCTGGGGCAACAGCGGAGCGCCGCCCGCAACGGCTCGGGCCAGCTCCTCGATGGTCTGGGGTCCTGACTGAGAAGCGGGGGCGGCTAAAACCTCCGGAACCCCCTCGGGTGCCTTCACGGGAGCGCTCGCGACTGCAGCCGCGAGCCCGGGTGAGGCCTGTGTGGCCGAGAAGCCAGCGACTCCCTTCTCCCCCTCTGGCTCCGGGCTCGGAGGCGGAGGAGGCGGAGGCTCGCTGCGACGCCGACCGCGACTCCCGCGTGCCGGGCGCAGGCTTCCCGACGGGACCCCGCTCCTTTGACC
>JANNWK010001221.1:0-2295 GCA_031408355.1 Myxococcales bacterium | reverse complement strand
CGCTCGATCTGGCGGCCGTCGCCGACTGGGTAACCAAGGCTGAGAATAGTGACGTGACATCACATGTAACGTCACTCGGTGTGACTATCACGCTGATCGAATCCGCGGGCGGCGCGTTCACGCCCCTCGCTGCCGGAGCCTCGAACGTCGACCTCGCTGCCGGCTTCGGGCCGGCGCTGTGGCTGCTGGTCGCGCCCGATTCGCTCGGCGTTCTGCACGACGTCTCGGCCGTCCTCCGGGCGCTGCCGCGGGCGCCCGATCAGCTCATCCTTTCGAGCGCGCGCCCGGCGGACGCGAGCACCGGCAGCAACGCGCACGAGCTGGCCCTTCTGGGCATTGCCGAGCCGCTATGCGTGCTGGGCCAGGGAGCGAACGACGCCGAGCCTGTCGTGCGCTGGCTGCTGGCGCAGGCGGAGGCGGAGCGCGGCCGCGGCTAGCGGCGGCGCGATGCATTTCCGGACGCAACGACGGCCGTTCGCTTCCCGTTTCGCGCTGAGGTAGGCTGATCGCGTGTTGGACAGTCGTCTCCCTGCTGGGAATGCGCTTCCCGAAGCCCAGCCGTTTCCGATGCCAGAGTGCGACGAGAACGGCATCGACCGCGCTCAGATCCGCCGCCTCCTCGCGCTCACCCCTGCCGAGCGGCTGATTGCCCATGATTCGTTCATGAATTCCGTCTTCGAGATCTGGCGGCAGAATGGTCACGAAGGATTCCGCTGAAATCCTGCGGCGCCTTGGTGATGCCGGCGTAGAAGTGATCGTGGTTGGCATGGCCGCAGGCATCCTTCAGGGCGTGCCGACGACGACGCGAGATCTCGATATCGTCCATCGGCGAACTCCAGAAAACGTCGAACGCCTCGTGCGGGTGCTCCGCGACATTGATGCCGTCGCGCGCCACGATCCACGGCGCATCCAGCCCAGCGCCAGCCACCTTATCGGGCCGGGCCATATCCTGACGGAAACGCGCTTTGGCGATCTGGACTGCCTCGGCGCTCTGGACGGCGAGCGAACCTATGAGGACCTTCTTGATGCGACCGTGGTCCTCAACTTCGAAGGTCGGCAGCTGCGAGTGCTTGGGTTGCGTGAGCTCGTTGCAATCAAGAAACGCGCAGGGCGCCCCAAAGACCTGGCCGTCATTCCCTACCTGGAATCCACCATCGACGAGCTCGAGAAGCAGCGTTGAATAGCAGGGGCCTCTAGGCGTTCAAGTTCGGTTCGCTGCGATCGGCCGAGACGATCCGGCCCTGCTCGATACGGACACGTCGTCCGCCCAGCCGGTCGGCTGTGCCTGGGTCGTGGGTAACGGCCACCACTAGCGAGCCGCCCGCCACCTCTTCGCGAATCACCGCCTCCAGCCGGTCCACGCTGGCCAGGTCGAGCCCGGTCCAGGGCTCGTCGAGCAGGAGCACGCCCGGCGAATGGACGAGCGCGCGCGCCAGCGCGATGCGTTGGCGTTGGCCGCGTGAAAGCGTGCCGACGGGTCGCTCGGCGAAGGCCTCCCCGCCTACCCGTGCGATCACGCGCTCCACACAGGCAGGCGCATCCCTGAGGCCGTGAATGCGCGCCACGAGCTCAACGTTGCTACGGCCTGACAGTTCTCGGTAGCAGTGCGAGTCGTGCGCCACCCAGCCCATGCTGCGCCGGGCCTGCTCCACATCGGTCCCAAACGGCGCGTACGAGACCGTGCCCGAGGTCGGGCGCAAGACGGTGCCGATGATGGCCAGCAGCGTGCTTTTCCCGGCGCCGTTGGGCCCCTCCAGGAACGTGAGCGTGCCGGCGTCAAACGAGGTCGAGATCTGCCGCAGCGCCAGCGTCGCGCCAAAACGCCGCGTAACGCCCTGCACCTCGATCCGAGACACCTGCATGAGCCGCGAGGTGACCATTCCTCCCCGGCTCTGGCAAGCGGGACGGCGCGCCCAGTCGAAACGCGCTATCGTCGCAGCATGCTTGCGCTGGAGGGCGGAGTGGAAGGCGGCCGGTTCAAACTCAAATCGACCCAGCCCGGGAGGGTTTCATGAAACGCACGCTGTCGAAGTCGCTCGTCGTATTGCTGCCTGTTGTTCTCGGGGCCGCCGCAAGCTGCGGCGGGTCGATTGTGGGCACGGCTCCGGGCGGTTCGGCGGGCGCGGGCGGGGTCCCGGGCGCTGGCGCCAATCCGGGCAGCGAGGCGGGCACGAGCCTTGTAGCGACGGGCGGCATGGCCGGGGCGGGCGCGCTGCCGGCGGGCGGGAGGACGAGCGAGGCGGGCGGTGCGGCGGGGGATTCGGGCGACGCAGGCAGTCCGGGCGTCGAAGTGTC
>JANNWK010001220.1:0-2268 GCA_031408355.1 Myxococcales bacterium | reverse complement strand
ACTCACGCTCGCACCGGGCACGGCCTGAAAGGGAGTCAAGTCCAGCAGCGGGTAGTTGGCCGCGTCCGCGTAGCCCTGGTCCGGGCTGGCGCGCTCCGCGGTTGCGGCGTTGTAGGCGGCGAACTCGAGGAAGCCTGCCGCGAGGCTGCTGTCCTGGGCCTTCAGGACGCCGTCGGTGGCGTCGAGCACGTTGCCAGCGCTGTCAGCGAGGCTCTCGAACACCTCGCGCATCCTCTCCGAGCCATAGCGTTCGCTCAGGAACACGGGCCAAATCGCGGTGGCGTACAGGAAGCTTGCGACGACGCCGCCGGGCGGCACGTTGAGTGGGCGCCACGGGCTCTCGAAATAGACGGGCAAGAAGCGCTCAAGATCCTGGACGTCCGGGTACACTTGCTTGGCCGCCCATTGCGCCGAACCTTCTGCCCACCAAGGTTCGACGTCGGCGTCGTAGGCGTGCTGTACGAGGTGGAAGAGCTCATGAGGGATGACGGTACGCATGCCCTCGGTCGTGTTGCGGTAGCCACCGCCACGAAAATCGTTCTCGACCAGGACGAAGCCGGCGCAGCGTCGGGCGCTGTCCGCTGCACAATGGTCGGGCACGGCCTGTCCGTCCGCGGAGGCGAAGTGGACCAGGTAAATATCGAGCGCGTCGTTCCCGCCGTTCGAAGGGCAGGGGGAGTTCGCGTCGCTCAGCGGTGGCTCGTAGGCGAGTTCTTGGTACTTCGTCAGCGCGTCCTCAGCCGCTCGCGCCGCCACCACGACCACGTCCGGTGTTGGCGGTTCTTGCGTGGCCTGAAGCGCTGGCGCGTGGGCGCCCGTCAGGGCGTAGTGAACGCGGGCCCGGCCCGAGGGCGAGTCGAAGAAGCTCACCTCGGCCTTGCCATAGCTGAGACCCTGGCTCCCCGCGGCCGACGTGGGGCGCGCGTTTTCGCAGGTCTGCGCGCTGGCTCGGGTTGCTGGCAGCAGAGCCGCGGCGCAGAAGCAGGCGGCGCGCACGGCAGCGCGAGCCCGAGCCGTGACCTTGCGGTGCATGCTCATGAAAATAGACCAAAAGCACGTGAAGGAAAGCGCCAACGCGCTCAGGTCCGCTTTTTCCGCTTGAGCTCTGGCCAGCACTCCCGACATCCTCCTGCGATGAGAACGCGTGTTCGTCGCGGCTTGAGCGGCTTGAGCGGCCTGCGCAGGGGCGCCCGTGCCCAGTCGTTGGTCTGGCTCGTGGCAGCTTGCGGCTGCGACAGCACGGGCCTTTCGAGCCCAGGCGACGAGGCAAAGGCCCCCAGCGAAATGCCGGCCGACGGCGAGGGAACAGCGCTCAGCGTGCCGGTCGCTGCTGAAAGCCGAAGCTTCGTTGAACTTCTGACCCCCTCGCGGATCGTGGTGTCGGGCGACGAGCACGAGTCGCTCGCCTGGGATCTGGCCTTTCAGGGCCGGGACATCTTTACGAATGGCGGCATCTCCGGGCCGGGCAACGGCAGCGCGTTTGGGCCGTTGTCGGCGCCCACGTTTCTCTCCGATACGGCGCCGGACGTGCCCGTTCATTTGGTGGACCGCGCCGGCGGCGCCTTTCTGGATTGGAATGAGTACGACGGCAGCGCGCATCAAGTGCTCAGCCGTTATCATGTGTACGGCATCCGCGATGGCGCGCGCCTCTTCAAGCTGCAGATCTTGAGCTACTACGGAGGTCGCGAGCTATCGCCAGAGGCTGGTCGTTATCAGCTCCGCTACGCCGAAGTCTTCGAATCCGAGCTCGGTCCCACGCGCGACCTCTCGGACGTCGACGCCCGCGCGGGCGGCAGTCAGCCAACGGCCGCCGACCCGTCCGCCTGTTTGGATCTGGCGAGCGGCAGAACCCTCGCGCTCACGCTGGCCGAGGCCGCGCAGTCGGACGCCTGGCACCTCTGCCTCAGGCGCGACAGCATCGCCGTCAAGGGGCGCTCCGCGATGGTCGATGTGGTTGAAGTGCTGGGTGACAAAACCCTGCAAAATCGTTAAAAGTGGTGAGATACGCCGGGAAAATCGCGGTATCCGGCGCAGCCGAGACATTTTTGCTTGAGCCCGGCCTGCTTTGCGCGCAAACTTGGGCTGTGCGTCGCGGCAAGTTTTATTCGCGTGTGCGGTTCGGCAAATTCGCTGTGTTGCACGATGCTGCGGGTGCCCGACATTTTTCGGATATTGCGAAGGAAGTCAAATGACAGGCTTGAGATTCCTGCTTCGATGGGTGGGTGCGCTGACCTTGATTGCCTGCTCCGGCGCATCGTGGTCGGCCAG
>JANNWK010001219.1:0-1572 GCA_031408355.1 Myxococcales bacterium | reverse complement strand
GGCCCAAATCTTGGGGTCGTCCGGGCTCAAGGTAAGCGGCTCGCCCTCGACTCCGTCGATCGTCACGTGGACCACGACGGGCGAGTCGGGCCCCCAACCCGAGGAGAAGCGGGTCATGACCGTGTACGTGTCGGGTGCGGTCACGTTGATGGCGAAGGAGATCCACTCGCCGGGCGCTGGCCAGAACAGAACGCTGCCGCCGCCCGCGTCCGGCGGCGGTACGTGGGTTGCTTGCAGGCCGCCATCCACGGAATCCCAGTAGATGTGATCGTTCACCAGCGCCGTGTCGCCCAGCTGGTTGCCGTGAGTGTCCGGGTACTTGAACTGATCGATGTGGTCGAAGTGGCTAAAGTAGCCACCACCGGGATGGCTCTTGGCGTTGTTCGAGGCGCCGGTGCCGCCCAGCACCTCCTTGATGGGTAGGATGAGCGCCGCCTCTGGACCGAGGTGGTGATTTGCCGCCGCAGCCAGCGCGGCGCTGTCACAGGACACAGTGGTCCCCGCACCGCCAGCGCCTGCCTGGTCTAGCCCTCCTGCGCCAGCGGCCCCGCCAGGGTTGCCCGCAGTGCTGCCGGTGGGGTTGATGCTCGAGCCACCGCTGCTGCCACCGGCCGCTGGCACGACGTTGGGGCTGCCAGCCATGCCGACTCCGGCGGCGCCCGCCTGGCCCGGCGTGCTCGCTGGCAGGGACGGCGCCCCGGCATCACCCGAGCAGTGCACCAGGAACACGCAGGCGAAAGGCAGGGCGCGCGAGCAAACGGGTCGACTTACTTGCATGGATACGGAGGTATGAGACGCAAGCCGGCCGTTCCAGGGCTCAAGGAAGTTGGAAGGGGGCGCGCAGGGCGCCCTCGCCAATGGGCAAGGTGTCGGCCTAATCTTGGCCTGTGATGGCGCTGAACCGGGTCCGCTCGATG
Source organism: Myxococcales bacterium (assembly GCA_031408355.1). Lineage (GTDB taxonomy): Bacteria > Myxococcota_A > Polyangia > Polyangiales > Polyangiaceae > PMG-095. Next base: position 655 of record JANNWK010001219.1, on the reverse strand, counting down.
CCCTTTCTGCTGGCCCTTTGCCTCACGCGGCCTGCTTGGGGGAACGACGACGCGCCGCAGTGGCGAGCTGCCTCCATTGCGCTGTTCGAGCACGCGGAAAGGTTGTCAGCCGCCGGTGATTTCTCGGTGGCTTGTCCAAAGTATGCTGAGAGCTACCGGCTGACGCCCGCGCTCAATTCCTTGCTGGCGTGGGCGGACTGTCTCAGTAGCGAGGGCAAGCTCGCGAGCGCCCATGCTGCATTTCGCGAGGCAATCGAGCTGGCTCGACGCACGGCTGACGCCCGCGCCGCCGCAGCCGACGAGCGGGCCCGAGCGCTTGAACCGCGCTTGAATTTCCTGACGGTCAACCTGGCTGAGGACGCCCTCCTTCCCAATTTGCGCGTGGAACGCAGCGGCGTCCCACTCGACCGCGCCGCCTGGGACACCGCGATCCCGGTGGACCCTGGCACTTACACCGTCTTGGCTTGGGCGCAGGGCTACGAGCCTTGGCAGGCCGTCGTCGCGGTTGAGGGTGAGGGCACGTCGCGACGTGTGGAGGTTCCAGAGCTCAGGGCGCTACGTGCTCCGTCGCTGCCAACGGCTGCGAAGCCTCCTGCCGAACTCGTGGGGAGCGGAGCTCCACCCGCCAAGAGGCCGGCCCCGCGCGCGAACAGCG
>JANNWK010001218.1:0-4493 GCA_031408355.1 Myxococcales bacterium | reverse complement strand
CTGCTGGTGGCGCTCGAGAAGTCGGCGATCGTGCGCGTTGGTGCCACCCAAGCCGTGCCGATCGATATCCGGATCGTGTGCGCCACCCACGAAAACCTGGAACGCCGCGTGAAATCCGGCGTCTTTCGCGAGGATCTGCTGTTTCGGTTGTCGGCGTTCAAGCTGCAGATCCCGCCGCTGCGCGAGCGGCCTGGCGAAACACTGTTGCTCGCCGAGCTGTTCTTGAGGGACATCGCCAAGGCCGCCGGTGTACCGCACTTGGTGTTGGATGAGAGCGCGCGCCGCGCGCTTTCGCGGCAGCGCTGGCCGGGCAACGTGCGTGAGCTCAAGAACGCCATGGAGCACGCGTTCGTCCTGGCGCAGGCTGGCGTCGTTTCCAGCAGGCACCTGCCGTCCACGACGGCGTCGGAGCACTCGAGCGAGGCCAGTTTGCCGCCGAACGCCGGGGCTCCCCTGCCCACGAAGCTGGACGAGATCGAGCGCCAAGAGCTCGCGTCAGCCATGGTCGCAGAGGGTGGCAACCAGACGCGAGCAGCGCGCCGTCTGGGGATCTCGCGCCGCTCGTTGATTCACAAGCTGGATAAATTCGGTATGTCCCGCCGCTTCGGAGTCATCGAAGCGTGAGCGAGCCTAGTCGAGCGCGCCCCGCAGAGCAGCTCGGTCGCTATCAAGTCGGCGAGGAAGTCGCGGCCGGCGGCATGGCGACGGTGCATTTGGGGCGCCTGCTCGGTCCCGCTGGGATCACCCGCGTTGTGGCTATCAAGCGCATGCACGCGCACATTGCGCGCGACCCCGCGGCGCGACGCATGTTCCTGGACGAAGCCCGGCTGGCCTACCGCATCAGGCACCCGAACGTGGTGAGCACGCTCGACGTGGTGGAGCACGACAGCGAAGTTTCGCTGGTGCTTGAGTACGTGGCGGGAGAGACTTTGGCAAAATTGCTGGAGGCCTTCGCGGCGGCGGGCGAACGCATGCCTCCGCCGGTGCTCAGCAGCATCGTGAATGGGGCGCTCCTTGGCTTGCATGCTGCCCACCAAGTCGAGGACGAGCGGGGCGAACCGCTCAATGTCATCCACCGCGATATCTCGCCCCAGAACTTGATCGTAGGCACGGACGGAGTGACGCGTGTGCTGGACTTTGGCATCGCCAAAGCCCAGGGCAGGGTGCAAGAGACCACGGGCATCGCGGTGCGTGGCAAGCTCCGCTACCTTTCGCCGGAGCAGATCCGGCGTGCGCCGCTGGATCGACGGGTGGACTTGTTCGCGGCGGGCGTCGTGCTCTGGGAGGCCTTGACGGGGCGACGGCTCTTTGATGCCGACGACATTGCCGGTGTCCTGGACGCGGTTCTTCACGCGCCGATCCCGCCACCGAGCAGCGTCACTCCGGCGCTACCTCTCGCTCTGGATCAACTGGTGCTTCGGGCGCTGGCTCGTGACCCAGCGCAGCGACCTGCCACCGCGCAGGCTTTCGCGGAGGAGCTCGAGGCGATCCTACCCAAGGCCTCGAACGCCGAGGTCGCTCGCACCGTGCAGCGTTGGGCTTCCGCCGAGCTTGACCGGCGCAGCAGCCTGGTCGCGAACCTGACGAAGACAAAGCAGGCCGTTACTCCGCGCTCGCCCGTCCACTTGCGAGCGCTCGACGACGCGGATGCCGACAAGACCGAGCCAGAGGTCATGGGGCTCGAGGACCACTCGGGCGAAACCGAAAGGAGCGCGCCGGGCACGGGACCGGCGGCGGTCACGATCGCTATCGAGCGGTCCCGTAGCGCCAGCCGCGCGAAACGCATCGGCGGGTTTGTCGCCGTTTTGCTACTGGCTTCTGGCAGCGTGCTTCTGCTCGTGCTCGCCGCAGGAACGCCGCAGCCGTTGCCGAAGCGGCCGGCGCCGCCCCCAAGCATAGCGACCGCCGAGGCGGCCGCTGCACTCCCCGAGCCCGTCTCGACCCGCGTCGAAAGCCCGGCGCCGAGCGCTACCGTCTCCGCCCGTCCGCTCGCCTCCATCAAGGCTCCGGCGCGCCGCCAGCCCGTCGCGCGGCCCGCAGGCGCCGCTCGACCTGACTCGGCCGCGGATCCCGGCTGCGCGTTTCCGTTCACGATCGGCCCGGGTGGCGTGAGAATCCCCAAGAAGGCTTGCTTCTAGCGGTGAGCTTGCGGGAAAGTGGCGCTCCCGTGCGCCACCACCGAAGGTTTGCCAGTTGCGGCCTTGCCCTTGCGCTGAGCGCGACGCCGGCGTTTGGGCAAGAGGCTGCCCAGTGTGCCCGCGCCTACGAGCAAACCCAGCTCCAGCGTCGCACCGGCCACCTCGTCGAAGCGCGAGCGAGCGCCATCGAGTGTTCCGCGCAGAGCTGTCCTCAGGTCCTGGCCAAGGACTGCTCCCGCTGGGTCGCCGAGATCGAGCCGGCCATCCCGCGCGTGGTCCTGTCGATCAAGGATGCCGAGGGCGCGCCGCTCGCGGGCACCGCCATCTATCTGGACGGCACGCGCCTGGCCGACGTAGCGGGCGGCCAATCGATCGAGGTCAATCCGGGGGAGCACGTACTCCGCTTCGAGCGTCCGGGCCAACCGCCCATCGAGCGCCGTACGCTGTTCATCGAAGGCGAGAAGAATCATCGCGTCCGGGTTGCGTTCGACGAGCCGCGGGCGGGCGGACGATCTGGCGCTCCACCGGCCAAGCGACGTTCACCCCCCACGGCAGCCATCATCGCCGCTGGCGTGAGCGCTGCGGCACTGGTCACCAGCGCCATTTTTGGCGTCCGCGCCCTGCGGCAGCGAGCAGAGCTTGAGCGCTCTCAATGCAAGCCGCGCTGCGATCCGACCGATGCGCTCGCGCTAGAGCGTTCTGCCGCCTTCGCCGACATCGCTGGGGCTGTGGCCATTGTCGCGGCCGGCAGTTCTATTTACCTTTTCTTGAGTCAACCGCCGGCGCCCGTGGCGCCTTCGCCCAGCGCGGGTGGCCCGCGGGGCCTCGGCCTCGCGTTTCGCGGCGAGTTCTGAGTCCCGCCGCGCGGCGGAGCACGCAACCGAGCACTAATCCCAATAGCATCGTCACACCGGGCAGGGGATGGCGAGCGCTCCCGGGCGTCCGGCAACTACAAGCCGATTCGGTGTTCGTGCTGCTCGGGATCTCGTCCGATGGCGCGGTCGCGCTGCCGCCTCCAGTCTCGGCAGCAGGCGCCGCAGTGCTCGCGCCAGCGCTGCCAGCCGTCGCCACTCCCCCAGTCCGCGCACTGCCCGCGGCGCCCGCACTGGGGTCACCACCGTTGCCATTGCCCCCACCCCCGCCTCCCGCAGCGCCACCCGTCCCACCGCGCCCCCCGCCTCCAACCGCGAGGTCGAGCACTTTCTGGAGAGCGGCGCCGGCGCTGAGCTGTCCATAGCCGTACTCGGGGTGAACGCCGTCCACGTACTCAACGCCGCCAATCTTGTCGGTCGTTGTTCTCATGACGCCCAGCACTTGCTCCCTCGTCAGCTCGGGATTGGCCGAAAGCACGAGAGCCGCCACGCCCGCCGCCATGGGGGTGGCCGCCGAGGTCCCGCCGAACTGGCCGGTGTAGTCTTCCGGGGTCACGCCCCGCTCACCCAGCAGATCGGTGGTCCAAATCCCGCCGGCCGCAGGTGCGACGAAGTCGACCGTCTTCGTGCCCGCTCGCCCCCAGTTGCTGTAGCCGACCCGAACCCCCTCGTCCGTTGAAGCGCCGACCGAAATCACCTCGTCTAGCTGCCCAGGAGCGTGAATCCTATCCTCGCCGTCGTTGCCGGCGGACTTGAAGAGTAGAAATCCTTTGCCGTTTCGGCCCGTCGCAACGCCTTGCCGAATAGCATCGAGCACGATATTGGACTCAAAGACGCCCACTGAAATACTGCCAATGTCAGAGTTCTCCGCCGCGTACAGCACGGCCTTGGCGACGCTGACGTTCGACGCGAACTCACGAATGGGCCAATCCAAAACTTTGGCGGCCATGACGGTGACGTTGGGTGCCACACCGACCACGCCGAGATTGTTGTTCCCGATTGCAGCCGCCGCTCCCGCGCACTGAACCCCGTGAGTGCTGTCGGTCGTCTTGGGCCACGGGTCGTCCGTGGGCGGATCGTTGACGAAGTTCCTGCTCAGATCCGAAATATCGAGGTCCGGATGCCCTTCGGGGCCCTCGGCGATGCCTTCATCGAAGATCGTGATGGTGATCTCTTTCTTGCCCAGCGTGATGTCCCAGGCGGGCACGACGTTCAAATCGGCCCCCACTTTCCCACCGAATTGACCGGTGTTGTGCAGGAACCAAGCATCCTCGAAGTGGGGATCATTGGGAATGAACGTGGGCTCCACCTCGCCGATGAATTCCGGCTCTGCCCACTCGACCCCGGCGTACGAATGGATCAAGTTTGCGGTCTTCAGGGCATTGGCTCGCCCGCCAACAAGGTAGGTGTTCTCGAGAGGCAGCCGCTCGAGAAGCTCGACGTCTGCGGCACGCAAGATGGGCGTCAGGTCGCCGCGAGGCTC
>JANNWK010001217.1:0-5115 GCA_031408355.1 Myxococcales bacterium | reverse complement strand
CCACCGCACCGCCTCGTCATCTTGGTGGGCCCGGCGGGCTGTGGCAAGAGCCGCTTGGCCGAGTGGTTATGCGAAACGATGCACGAGCAGGGGACGATGGTCCCAATGCGCGCGCGCTACCGCAAGCTTCGAAGCTCCATCGACGGCATGCTCGGCGCGGCCGCCCACTACTACAATTTCGAACGCACGGACCGGGACACTATTGAGCGTTCGCTGCTCGAGCGTTGGCAGGTTCGGCGCGATGACAAGAATGGCCGCGCCTGGGTTGCTGGTGCCGCCGAGTGGCTGAAGCCCGTGGGCGGTGCGGCTGCGGATCAACCCGTCGGTCCATCCGGCATCCGCTTCACCCTCGATACGCTGGAAACCCGGCGCATGGTGATTCGCTACACCCTGCGCAAAATCTCGAACGGGCGCCCGCTGTTGTTCTGGCTGGACGACCTCCACAACGGTGGTCCCACCACCTTCGAGGGCTTCGCCCGCATCCACAGTGAAGAGACCGACGTGAAGATCGTGATGGTGGCGACGGCTCGGCATGAGGAGCTGGCGCTCGGTACGCCCGCAGCGGAGCGGTTGCGCCAGCTGCGCGACGTGATGGGCGGCACCGTGATCGAGGTTCAACCGCTGCCGCCGGAGACGACCAAGCAGATGTTGCGAGCCTCCCTGCCGCTCGACGACGCGGCCGTTGAAGAGGCTGCGCGGCGTAGCCGTGGAAATCCGTTGTTCGCGCTGCAGCAGCTGCACGCCTGGGCGCTCGGCGGCAACATGGAATTTCTGAACGGCGTCTATCGCGTGCCTCCTGAGGTGCTGAGTACGCGCCCTCAGACGACCGCCGAGCTGTGGGATAGTCGCGTCAACTCGGTCCCGGAGCCGTATCGGCTAGCGGCGTTCGCCGCCGCCACCCTGGGCGGCGAAATACGCCGCAGCGTGCTACGCGAACTCTTGGGCTCGCTGGGGCTCGCGCCGGACCCGGCGATCGTCGCGCTTCAAAATGCCGAGGTGCTGATCCCTCGCTCCTCTGGACGCTATTCGTGGCCGCACGAGCTGCTTCAGGAGCACCTGTCCGCGCAGCTCGCTGGGCGTGCCGACAAGGAGCGCTTCTATCGAGCGGCTGCCGCGGCCCTGCTGACTCACCCGCAGGCCAACACGCGTCGCATCGTGCGTCAGCGCGTGGTCAACCTGATCCAGGCGGACGACAACGACGCCGCGGCGTTGCTCCTGTTCGACTTCCTGCAGCGAGGTTGGAATGGCGCCCGCGAACCATTGGCGACGCTGTCTGATCTGGATCTGCTGAAAGGCAAGCTGACCGGGCGGATGCTTGCGCTGAAGAACCGCTGGCAAGGCGAGTCCATGCGCCACGTGGGGCGCCTCGCTGAAGCCAGCACCCTGGCCGACTTGGCGCGAACCCGCTTCGAAGAGGCGGGGGACGAGGAGAACGTCGCCCACTGTCTGCGTCTGCAGGGGCACTTGATGAGTGAGCTCGGCAGCTCGGCTGAGGGCTTAGAACTCGTGCACAAGGCGCTCCGCGTGTTCGAGGAGCAGGGCCACGTGCTCGGTCAGGCGCTGTGCGAAGCCGTTGCTGGCGAGATCGAGTTTCAGCTAGGCGACTACGAGAATGCGCGCCTGACGATTCAGAGCGGCGAGCGTAACTTCGCGGCGCTGGATCAACCCGTCGGTCGCGGACAGTGCTTGCTGCTGCTCAGTTGGATTGAACACTCGGAGGGGACGACTGACCGTTCCCGGCGCCTGGCGCAGGAAGCTCGGAACGAGTTCGAACGGGCCGGTTATCGCCTCGGCACGGCGCAAGCCGATGTGTCCATCGCTCACGTCGAACACCGGCTGATGAACTTTCATAGCTCCGAAGGGGGCGCGCTTGAGGCGCTGCAGACCTTCGACACGCTGCGCACGCCTCGTGGCCAGGCCGCTTGTGACCGCCTGCTAGCCATGATCGGCATCGACACGGACGATCTGGAGATGGCCGATCTGCATGCCGAGCGCGCGCACAAGTCGTTCGTTCGGATGGGCGATCCTTGGGGGGTGATGGAGTCCAAGCTGCTGTTTTGCCAGCTAGCATTGATTCGCCACCAGCCGGAGCGAGCGCGAGCGCTGATCGACGAGTGCTCGAAGATCGTCGTTGAGGAGGCCGAAGCCAAGCAGCACTACCTCCTGACCTGCGCCTGGTATGAGCACTCACGTGCCCGCGCCGAGCGTGCCTTCGAGTACATCGAAGCCGCCGCCAATGTGTTCGGTCCGCGGATCCGGGCTGGGGACCACACCCCCCACCTCCTCGCGCGGCTATCGCGCTTCGAATGGTCAGAAAACGCCCTGAATCGCATCGAGGCCTGGCGCGCGCTGCTGAACGATCGCGCGCGTCGCAAGGTAAGCTAGCGAGGCTAGTAGCCTCGTAGCCCGTGTAGGCCTGCTTGCGTGGCTACCGCACATTGCGCGCGCGCGTGTCGTGTGTGTGGGCCGCGACGAAATCTCCGCGCGGCGCTGGCGAAGTGATACCTTGAAAGGTTAGTGCCCTCTCAACCTTCGCAGTCGCATGGCATGCTGGGCGAGTATCAGCTGGTGCGCCGCATTGCCAGCGGGGGCATGGCCGAGGTCTATGAGGCGCGTCGTGCGGGGCCGCGGGGCTTCGCCAAACGCGTCGCACTGAAACGCATTTTGCCTCAGTTGGCGCTGGATGACCGGCTGGTTCGGATGTTCTGCGCCGAGGCGCGGGTGCATGCCGCGCTGACGCATCCAAACCTGGTGGCAGTTCTCGATTTTGGTGAGGCCGAGAGCGAGCTCTATTTGGTGATGGAGTACGTGGACGGCGTGACGCTGTCTGAGGTCTTGGCGGCCGTGGCGGCGCGACGGCGGGCCGTTGAGCTCGGCCCGGCCCTGTACGTGGCTCGCGAGGTCGTGATGGGTTTGGCCTACGCCCACGAGTTCCGCGACGAGCACGACGCCCCGCTCGGCGTCGTGCATCGAGACGTGGCACCCGGCAACATCCTCCTGGGGCGAGCGGGCGAGGTGAAGCTGACTGACTTCGGCATTGTCCAGAGCGTTTGGTCCGACGTGCGCACGGCGCCGGGCGAGCTGCGGGGCAAGGTCGGCTACGTTTCGCCAGAGCAGGCACTGGGGCAGGGCGCAGAGGCCCGCAGCGATCTGTTCTCAGTCGGCGTCGTCCTGTCGGAGATGTTGCTGGGCGCTCCGCTCATCCCAGGTGGAACTGAGCTCGAGGTGCTGAAGAATCTGCACGGGCGGGCTTGGTCGAGTATGTCGGGGCTCAGCGGGCGTGTGCCCGAGTCGGTGATTCGGCTGCTGCGGCAGCTGCTGGCCGGGACGCCGCACGAGCGACCGGCCACCGCTGCGTGCGTCGCTCAGGAGCTCGACCGCTTGGCTACCGAGCAGGGCCAGCGCATGTCGGCGCACAGCTTCAGCCTCTGGCTCGCCGATCTCGGGGTAATTCGACTCGAGAGCAACGTGCGAGCCAGTCGGAGTGGTCACCTTAGCCCGTCCTTGCCGGGCCCGAAGCGGATTGCGCTTGCCCGCGCCGAACAGAAGACCCTCGTTGATGACGACGCTGCCAAGACGCTCCTGCCAGCAGTGCTCTCGCTTGGGCCGGCGACACTCCTGGGCGCGACGTCGCTGGGTGCGGTGACGCCGCGGCTTCGCTATCGCCTGAGGCGGCCAGGTGGCGAGGTGCAAGGTCCGCTCTCCTTGGCCAGCGTGCTGGCCATGCTCGCCACCGCCCGCGCGGGCTTGGATTCTGAGTTGGCGCGCGAGGATGCCCCGTTCCTGAAGCTTTCGCGGGCTTTTGAGCTGACTCGCTTGGCGGCGCGCCCACTCTACCGCTTCTTCGAGCCTGTTGCTCTCTTGGCGACGGAGCGCCATCCGGTTGAGCGCGGCTCGCTGCCGGCGCTGCTGCTGCGGCTCAGCGTCGGGCGTCGCAGCGGCCTCCTGGTGCATCGCTACGCCGCCGAGCAACGTCGATTGTACTTTGTGGAGGGCGCGCCCAGCGCCAGCGCGTCCACGGATCCTAGTGAGCTGCTGGGCGCGCTGTTGAGTGAAGCCGGTCTGGTGGGTGAAGCTGACTTGGAGCGGGTCCTGGAGAGCGGCTACCGTTCTGGCTGTCCCGTCGGTGAGAGCTTGGTACGGGCCGGGCTGATTTCGGAGGAGCAGCTGCGCGAGAGTCTTGCCGAGCAGCGGGTGCGGCGACTCGCCGCCGTCTTTCGCGCGCAAGCTGGAGACTTGTTCTTCATCGAAGGGGCTCGCTCCGGGGAGGCGGAGCTTGGGCTCACGGAAGCACCACTCGCGGTTCTGGTGGCCGCCCTGCGACGGGCGTATCCGGAGGCGGAGCTGCTCGCGCTGCTGCGTGGCCTGGACCGAACGGTGCTCCGGGCGTCGACCGCCTGCGCGGGACTCCGCGCCGGGCTTGGCCTCAGCGCCGACGAAGCCTACGCGTTCGACTGGTGCCTACGTGGTGTGTCGATCGGACTGGTGCTGCGCGAGGCCAAGGCGCGCGGGCAGGGTGCGTTGCGCGCCGCGGCTTTTGCGGTCTTTGTCGGGCTTTCGGTGGGTGCCTTCGTCTCGCGCGGGTGAACCGATGACCTGGTCCAGGGGGACCAGGGGTCCCCCGCAGATGAAGGCCCAGCGCTCCGCTGGGCGCTGAGCTCCTACGGAAGCGTGACCTGCCCCGACAGCAAGCCCCACAACGCGGCCCACTTCTCCTTACCAATTCGTTGACAAGTAAGGCAACGTCGGTCACGATCACCTGATGGGTACGATCACACTGACGTCGAAGCGACAGGCAACGCTGCCGAAAGAAGTGTGCGAGGAGCTGCACCTCGAACCTGGTGACCGCCTGACCATCGAGCGGCAGGTGATCGGTGGTGAGAGCGTTTGGATCCTACGTCCGGGGAAGGTGGACTGGTCATGGATGGGCTCCGTGCCCGTTGCCGAGGGAGCTTCACACGACATGGATGAGATTCGCGAATCGATCGCCCGTGGCCGCCAGCGCAGAGCCAAGAGATGATTGGCTTGGATACCTCCGTGGTGCTTCGTCTGTTGATAGGGAAACCGGCGGGTGAAGCGCGTCTGGCGAGGCAGCGACTGCAGGCTGCGCACGAG
>JANNWK010001216.1:0-1670 GCA_031408355.1 Myxococcales bacterium | reverse complement strand
CAGCCCGCTCAGGCTATCCGAGGTTCAATGCAGGGTCGAACGCGAGGCCGAACAACGCCGCGGGAAACGGCTCGCGGAGCCTGCTCTTCGACCGCCGCGTTGGCTTCGCGAGTGCCTTAGCGGATCGCAATCCCTAGGCCTCGCCGCAAAGCCGATGATCGAGGCGGCGATGTCTTCGTTCTTTTTCTGCGGGGTCAGGTCGCGACGGCGTCACGTCTCGTGCCGATCTCAGCCGCGGTCTTGCTGCGCCGCGAACGCTTCGTGTCGCCGTGACTGCTTGGCGCGCTCCACGCGGGCTCGACCGAAGTCCTGCTCCGCGGCGAGCCCATTGTGAGCTCGGCAACGCAGCGTCAAGTTCGCCGCCGCGTGCGTCCCGCCCCTTCCAAACGCTTCGAGGTGATGCAGCTCCAGCTGGTGCGTCTCGCGACAACGCTCGCCCGCGCCGTCGACATACGTACAGCGCGCGCCGTCACGCTCGAACACGCTTCGCCTGGCAGCCGCCGGAATGTGTCGCCCCCTCGGCGGCTTGCCCGCGTCGCCAGAGCCCGCGTCGGCAGGACCGGCCTCGCCAGGATCTGCTTCACCAGCGACCACCTCGCCAGGGTCGGCCTCACCAGCGCCCGCTTCACCAGGACCTGCCTCACCGTGGCCCGCCTCACCGTGGCCCGCCGCGGCCTTGCGCGCTGCGGGAGGTCGCGCCAGCTTTCTCGGCCGCGCCGTCGTCGCGAACCGTTGCTTCTCCAAATCCGCGACCAACAAGCGCATGGCCCGCAAATGGATTTCCTCGAGCGAACTCTTGCTGTGCGCGTGTGAAAGCAGCGCCTTCGCCCGCTCGACCAGCTCCACGTATTCCTCCTGCGCGCTGAACTGCACCCCATAGCGCAGTGGCCCGCTCACCGGTGTCACGTCGGATCGCGCCAGCGCTGGAGGCTCCCCGCATAAAGTTGATCAATTTCGGTCACTTGCAGCGGGCGATCGAAACGCGCGCATGAATCTGGTTTCCTTCCGGTTGCGACACCTAAGGAGGAAGAATCCATGCGCGCGAGTGCAATGCTACAAGCGAAGCTACGGGACGGAGCTGAAATTGTTCATGCCAAGCAGTGGGCTGCGCTTTGGCGTGCTGTCGCTGGCTTGCTAGGCGGTGGCCAGCTTTGGCTGACGGCGCTCGGTCGGAGCTTGCCCGGCAAGACCGGTGACAAGCATCGCATCAAAGCAGTTGACCGATTGCTGGGGAGTCCTGCAATTCAGCGAGCAACCGTTCAGTTGTACGCTGTTTTCGCTAGGTTTCTTCTTCGGCAGATCCGTCGTCCGGTCATTTTGATCGATTGGACGGGAGGCGGATCGTCAGCCTTCTACATCCTGAGCGCCCAGCTGTGTTTTCGAGGTCGTGCGATCGCGATCTACTCTCGTACGTTTCCAGTCAAACGGAAATGCAGCCCGAAAGCAGAGCGCGAGTTCCTCGCGGAGCTTTTGGCAGTCATGCCACGACGCTGCACGCCGATCGTCGTGACCGATGCCGGATTCTTGTTCGAATGGTTCGAGGCCGAGGGTGTCAGAATTTTCGTGTAAGCGGTCGGTATCGGTCGCGCCGGGCAGCCTTTCCTGAGCAAGGAAAGAAGCCCGATGAAGAATCCAATACGCAAAGAACTACTCGACGAGCTACTCGCCGG
>JANNWK010001215.1:0-6197 GCA_031408355.1 Myxococcales bacterium | reverse complement strand
CCGTGGGCCTCGGCGATGTGCTTGACCAGAGCGAGCCCGATGCCCGAGCCACGGACCTGACGCCCGTGGGAGCTCTTGCCGCGCACGAAGCGGTCAAAGATCCGCTTGCGGTCCTCAGCCGCGATGCCTGGCCCGTGGTCGGTGACGCGCACCTCCGCTCCGCCGACCACAGGGGCCACAGAGACCAGAATCCGTTTGCACTCGGGCGCGTACTTCAGGGCATTGTCGACCAGATTGATCACGGCGATCTCGATGGCCCTCTCGTCGAGCATCAGCTCCGGAACGTCCTCCAAGCTGAGTTCAAGTGCCACGGACTCTCCCTCAGCACGCACGCGGCACGCCTCCACGGCACGTCCAACCGGGTCAGCCAGGCGGCACGGCAAGAATTCATAGGCGGCTCGGCCACGCTCGACTTTGGCGAAGTCGAGCACGTTTTCGATCAAGGCGGCCAGGCGATCGCTCTCACTCACGATGATCGACAGGTACTGCTTGCGCTTTTCCTCGCTGTCGGCTCGCCCGGTTTGGAGCAGCTCACCAAACATGCGCACTAGCGCCAGCGGTGTCTTCAGTTCGTGCGAGACGTTGGCCACGAAATCGCTCTTCAGGTTGGAGAGACGACGCTCGCGCTCAGCTGCCAACAGGATCACGAACAAACCAGCGATCACGACCACGCTGGATAGGCCAACCAGCACCATTTCCAAGAGGCGACGCCGCGCCACCGCCGCCGCCAACTCCGCGGCCGAGTTCATGGTGACATTCAGCGTCCACTTGTAGAGCGTGGTCTCAAACTGGCGCCCTACCGTGAGCCCACCTCGCCCCAGCGGCGGACCAAACACGATCTTTCCGTCAGCATCGACGATGTTCACACGGCTCTGCTGAGCGTCCGAGTAGAGGGCTGGGAATACGTCGTGCACGATGCGCGGCACGTCGTGCCAAACCACCACCAGGAACCGCCGCTCCGCGAGCGCCTGCTCCCAGTGACTGAGCAGGTAGGCCTTGTCTCGGTGTACCCGGTGCAAGTGCCTAAGTTCATCGAAGGGCAGCTTGTCGAGCTTGAGCTCCGGCAGCAAAGTAGCCACGAGCAGGCGCCGCAAACGCTCGGTCTCAAGCTCGGGTGCCCGCGAAGCCAAAGCGACGACATTGCTGGCGGCAGAGCCCAGGTCAAGCAAGAACACTGCGCGAACCGTTGGGGTTTGAATGGCCGCGGACTCGAGCCACTTGCTGCCGAACTCCGCGCGCTCGTTCAAATCGAGCACCGAACGCACGGCGTTGTCTTGCTCGATGATGTGCTTGTCGAGCCTGTCGGCTCGCTCGTTGGCGAGCGAAAGCGTGGCCTCGACCACCGACTGCTCGCGCAGTTTTTCAAGCTGGAAGCTCGATCGGAACATGACGCCCGACAGCACCAGGACCGCAATCACGATCGCGGGCAGCAAGAGAAACGTGAGCAGCCGCTCGCGGCGCGTACGCTCCGTCGCCATGGCTGACAAGCCTAGCGTGGATCGCGCGGCGAAGGCGGGCGACGAGCGCGGTTAGCGGCGGAGAACGACTTCCGGGTCGAGCACAATCGGGCGGTTCGCCAAGAACTCCGCGAATTGCTGACAAACGTAGTCGATCGCGTTCTGCTCGGTCTGGTGGAATGGTGCTTCCCCGAGGGGATTAGCGACCTCGACCAAGCCTAGGTAGCGGCCCCCCTGACGCACCGGACCGCACAGGGCACGGCTAGGTTTGACGCCCAGCATGTGCCAACGCTCGCCCAGCAAGCGCGGTTCCTTGCCCACATCCTCGAAGGCGATCGAGCCGGGGCGGTGCATGACGAAGTCGAAGAAGCCTTCGGTATCAGGGGTTCGGAGCAGCAACGTCTGGGCAGCAGTAGTGCCCTTGGCACGCACCACCACGAACTGGCGCTTGTTGATGTCGAACACGTGGATCAACACGCCCTCGCAAGGAACGATAGATTCTAGCGCCTCCATCACGAACTCAGCGCCGTCCCCCACGCCCGACATGAAGTGTAGGTCGTGCATGGTCTCGAACAGCTCGCCAATCAAATCTTCACCCGCACGTCGCCGAACCGCGGCCTGGCGGGGACGTGAAGCACGCTCCTTGGGGGCGGTGGCCTGGGTGGCGACAGAAGTAGCAGCCTTCTCGCGCGTGAGCGGGATCGGAGCCGAGACTTCGGGCTCCGCTGGCGCCAGGAGCGGCGCCGCTACCGCAACCTCCGGCGGCGCGACCGAGGCGACAGCCGCAACCACGCTGCTGGGCATGGGCGGCGTCGCCAGCGTCGGCGGCACGCCTTCGAGCGGCGGAGCCGCGACCGGCGTGGTTGCCGCCACGGCGGGCGCTGCAGGCGGCGACGAGATGGTGATGACGCCAACCGGAATGATAGACGATGGACCCGGAACGCGCGGAGCCGGGGCTGGCGGGGCCGCCGACGGCGGTAGCAAGGAAGCCCGCGCCGGCTGAGTACCATCGAAGAACGGAAACGTGATGGCGGGGTTACCGCGCCAATCCTTCCAAGCCAGCGTTCCGAGCGGTGGTCTCTCAGGCCGCTTTTCGAACGTGTGGTCGAAGACGGCAAGCTGCACGAACTTTTGGCCTACCCGCGCCGAGAGTTCCCGGGAGATATCCCGAAAGCTCGCCCAGAGCAGCGCCTCGACGGACGCGCGAGTGACGCCCGGCGCCACCACGTACGCGACCTCACGGTAGGTGATGGGCGACTCGCCCGACGGTTCTTCTTGCCGCCTGCGCAGCACTTGGGACGGGGGCGGCAGGTCCAGCGACGCGCTGGGTTGGGTGAGAATGTAAGTCGCGGGCGGCTCCGCGACAGGCGCACCCATTCCCCGGGGAAGATTCGGCGCGGGCGGAATGACGTCGGCCGGCACCGTGAGCCCCGCAGGCGGCTTCGCCGAAGGGGGATGCTCCGAGCCGGTCGGGCGCGGAGGAAACGCCGACGGCGACCGATCGGCTTCCGCAGCGACGTTCTGCTGGACGGCCGCCACGGGCGAAAGCGCGCTCGAAGGCACACCAGCATGCGGCTCTAGCTGCGCGATTGTTACGGCCGAAGGACTGGCGACTACGCTGGCACCCGCCGCTACCGGGGCCGTGGTCACCGGAACCGCTACCGCAACGGGCACGGACGCCTGCGCGGCCGTCGGCGCCACGGACGCCCCCGCTGCTGGTTGCCCATTGGCCCGCGGGGCCTGGGAGCCAAACTCGGACTCTGGCGGGATCGACGTTAGCTCCGCGTCGCCCGGTGCCTTCGCGACCAGGTAGCGGAGCTTCAGCTTAGGGTCGACGGCGCGGTAGCCGTCGTCGAGCAACTCAATCGAGAATTTCGAGAGCGGTCCACTGTCGCCCCGCAGCCTGCGCGCCTCTTGGAGCGCGGCCTGCCATTGCTTGGCCTCGACGCAATACTTCTCGTCGGAACGAGTTTCGCCAACGCGAGAGACCTCAACGAACCAGCGCATCAAAATTCAGTTGCCGAAGAAACGACTCTGGCCGGACGCGCGGCCACTCACGACTTTCCTGCCCGCACCACGCGGGGCCGGTAAGTAGAGCGCCTCGGGGGGGCCCCTGCAAGCACCATTCGCCACGCTTTTCTGACGCCGAATGCTGAACAGATGGCTGTCCCGGCGGCGGTGCCCAACATTTCAAAAGATCACTGCATGCCGGGGAGCGCTTCAGGGTACTGGCCCGAACTTGCTGAAGATCTTCCGGCCAGTGGACCCGCGCTCACGAACCGACGGGTCAACGTAGTACAAGCGGCGCAAACGTGAACGAAACGCCTCTCTCTCGGCTCCGCGGGCGCCTCGCAGCGCTCAAGCCTCTTGAGCCCTCCTGCTACGCGCTGTGGGCCGGGCTCGTGACCTTGCTCTGCGCGTGTCGCTTCTACTCCTCGATGAGGCTGCAGACGGCGTTCGCCGATGTCTTCCGCGACCCACAGGCGTTCGAAACAGCACTGCGAGGTGGGCTCGGCCCGTGGTCGGCTCCGCTCGACGACGTCTTCATTCACTTCGACTTCGCGCGTCAGACCGCCCGCGGACACCCCTTCGAGTGGTCCCCTGGCAACGGCTACTCCAGCGGCGGCACCAGCCTCCTCTACCCGTTCGTGCTCGCGCCGGGCCTGTGGCTCGGCCTAGGTGGCCTGAATCTGATGCGCTGGGCAGCCGTGGTTGCGTGCGTGAGCGTGTTTGGTGCGCTCATTGCGCAACGGCGACTGTTCCGCGATCTACCGCTCGCCACAAGCTACCTGTTGCCACCAGTCCTGCTGTCGGTAGGCGCGCTTGATTGGTCGCTCTGGAGCGGTATGGAGGTCGCGCTGCTGCTCGGCCTGTGGTCGCTCGCCGTCATAGCCTGGGACAATCTGCGTCGTGCAGCGAATACCAGCGAAGCGCAGCCGCGCTACGCTTTGGCACTTGCGCTGGGCGGCTGTGGTTTGCTCGTGTGCGCGACGCGACCCGAGGGCATCGGGGCGTTGGGCGTGCTGACGCTAAGCGCGCTCTGGGACTACCGCCGCCTGGGGCGCAGCAAACTGGCCATGATGGCGCTCCTGGCGCTGGCGCCCGCCTGTGTGCTGCTGGTGGTCCAGGCCGCCGCAAACCTGCTCCTGACCTCGGATTCGACCGCCGCTGGCGCGCTGGTGAAGCTCGAGTTGCACCACCCCTACCTGACCCGTTCGGAGGTCGTGGCAGCCTGGTGGTTCCACTTCAAATATCAGGTATTGCGTGTCACTCAATACCACTTCAGCGACGTTGCCGCGGTCGGCTGGATCCCTTGGCTCATCGCAGCCTTCGCGCTATTTCCCAGAAGCACACGCCGCCCGGCGATCGTCCTCTGGCTCTGCATGCTGACGTGGATCAGCATCGTAGCCCTCAACGGGCAGGTGCGCTGGCAGAACGAACGCTACACGATGCCCGCTGTCGCCTGGCTACTCAGCTGCGCCGCGCTAGGGCTCGGCGCCGCGTTCGCTCAGGTTCACTGGCAGCGCGTTCGCAGCGCCGTCCCGGCGCTACTTGGCATCGCACTAGCGGTGCTCTTCATGTGGCGGCAGCTGCCGCGCTTCCGTGAACAGCTGTGGTTCTTTGGGCGAGCCTCGCGCAATATCTACGACCAACACGTACGCACCGGGCGAGTCATTCGCGATGAGCTACATCCCCAACCGCGCCGCGTGCTCGTCGGCGACGCCGGCGCCATTCCCTACGTCGCCGACCTGCCCGCCCTGGACATCATCGGACTCGGCGGCTACCACGCACTGCCGTTCGCCCGCGCGACGCGCCAGAATATCGCGGCCGGCATCGAACTCATCGAACGCCTAAACCCCTCCGAACGCCCTGATATTCTGGCGATTTACCCAGGCTGGTGGGGAGATTTTCCGCTTTGGTTCGGGCGGCGTATCGGCGAAGTCCCGGTTCGCGGCAACGTGATCTGTGGCGGGGCAAGTAAGGTACTGTACCGACCTCGCTGGGAGTCCCTGAACCACAGCGACGTGCCGTTCTCGCTGAGGCCTGGGGAGCGGCAGGTCGACACGCTCGACCACGCCGACCTAGTGAACGAACGCGCTCATGGCTACGCCCTCTCAAGCGCTCGCATCGGCCACGTCCTAATGAAGCTGCTCCCCAACCCAAGCGCCCCGCGCCAGGATCTTTGGGACGCCGCTCGCATCGTGCCCGCCGGTGTCCGGGAGAGCTTCACTCTGTCCGGCCTCGATCCGACACGCGCGACAAGCCTCATCTTGCGAGCCGCGCCAACCGAGCCCACGCCGCTGATCATTGAAATAACGCCAAGCGGTCGCCACCGTGCCTTGCTGTCCCCCACCGACGCCTGGCTGGAAGAGCGCATCGAACTCGGTCGGCTAGGGCTCACTAGTCTGCAGCTTCACATCAGCTCTGAAAACGTCGAACACGTGCTGTTCCACGTTTGGGCCGTGCAGCCCGAGTAGCACAATGCGGCGCTCGCTTTGGCTCGCCGTTGTGTGCCTGATGGCGTTCGCGCTTTCCTGGGCCTACCTCGGCTACTACCTGCGCGGAGGGCCGCGCATCATCGATGCCACTAGCTATTTCCTGGAAGCTCGAAGCATTGCCGCGGGCGCGTTCCAGTTTCTCGTCCCCGAGCCCACCGGCGCATTCCGTGGCCGGTTTCTGCTCGCTCAGCAAGGTGGCCACGCGCTCGGGGTCATCTTCCCTCCTGGGTATCCGCTCGTG
>JANNWK010001214.1:0-6109 GCA_031408355.1 Myxococcales bacterium | reverse complement strand
CAGGCGCTGCC
Source organism: Myxococcales bacterium (assembly GCA_031408355.1). Taxonomy (GTDB): domain Bacteria; phylum Myxococcota_A; class Polyangia; order Polyangiales; family Polyangiaceae; genus PMG-095. The sequence goes on along the minus strand of JANNWK010001214.1, from coordinate 6,098 downwards.
GCTGCCGCTCGTGGTGACGGTGTTGCTCCACCACAGCGAGACGGGTTGGACGGCGGGGACGGGCCTAACGGATCTGTTCGACTCCGATCTGGCCGCGCAGCCCGCAGTGGGGCCTTTCGTGCCGCAGCTGCGGTTCGTGCTGGACGATATTAGCGGGCTGACGGACGACGCGCTCTCCGCTCGAGGGCTGGGGCTAGTCCCTACGCTGACACTGTGGGCGCTGCGGGACGCGCGGTCGCCGGCCCGGTTCAGAGCGTCGCTCTTGCGCTTCGCCCCGGCGCTGCGGGCCCTGGCTGTCGCCGAAGGCGGCCGGGAGGCGCTCTTCACGATTTTCCGCTACCTTTCCCTGGTCGTCGAAGACCTAACGCCAGAAGTTCTTCACGCCGCCCTCCACACGGCGGCCCCCGAAACGGAGCAAGCACTGATGACCCTCGCAGAACAATGGAAGGCCGAAGGCGAAGCCAAGGGCAAAGCTGAAGGCGAAGCCAAAGGCGAAGCCAAAGGCGAAGCCAAAGGCAAAGCTGAAGGCGCACGGCGCGTGCTGCTCCGGCAGCTTGAGTTGAAGTTCGGCGACGTGCCACGCGCGGAGCGCGAGCGTGTCGCTCAGGCGGATGAAGACCAGCTCCTGCTCTGGAGCGAGCGCATTCTCACCGCCGAGTCGCTATCCGTGCTGCTGAGTCGGTGAGCACGGCTGCTCCCGCGGGGTAGTAGGCGCTGGCGCCACGCAGGAAGGGGTCTAGCCGGTTTAGCTACAGTTGGGCTTTCCTTCTGGTCACCAGGTAGCCTGGCATATCGGTGGCTGCTAGATTGCGCCATGGGCTCGCACCGACAGCGCACACTCGCCTCGTCAAGCCACACCCGAAGACTCCGGGTATCGCTGCTGTCCCTGCTCGGCCTCGTGCCCGTCGCGTGCGGTAACACGACGACCGACGAGCCCGAGCCCAGACCCTCCGCGCCGACCTACGTGGGAGTCGACACCGACGGGCGAGTTCTCTGCACGCAGACCGTTCAAGATCCGTCGGGACTGGTTTCCTGCCAAGAGGGCTACACACATCGCCTGGCAGCCGGCAGCTGTGCACCGCTACCCGGTCCAGCGGGAACCGCACCACCGCCGGTTTGTGCCACTGATAGCGACTGCCTGACGGGTCAAGCGTGCCTGTGCGGGCCGTACGGCGGCACCTGCTACGACGCGACCTGCCGCACGGACGAGGATTGCCAGCTGGCCGAAGTTTGCTCTCCCGTCTACGCACCCCCCCTGCCTTGTCAGATGTTCGTGGCTTATGCGGGCCTTGCGTGCGAGCGCCCCGAGGTTCCGGGTACCGGCGGCGCGAGCGGCACCACCCCTGTGCCCACGGGCGGTGGAACCTGTGGGCGCCCCTTCCTGGTGCAGGGCGTGCCGCGCGTTGCGCTGTGCTCCAGCTCGGCGTCCTGGACGCAGGGACAGGCTCGGCCCGAGCTCAGCCAGCTCTCGGGCACAGAACGCGCGGCGCTCGCTGCGCACTGGAGCGCCATGGGCCAGATGGAGCACGCCAGCATTGCGGCCTTCGCGCGCTTCGCGCTGCAGCTGCTCTCACTCGGCGCACCACCCCAGCTGCTTGAGGACTGTACACGCGCTCTCGCTGACGAAACCGCGCACGCCAGGCTGTGCTTTGAGTTTGCTAGCGCCTACGCGGGCCAAGCCATCGGCCCGGGGCCGCTCGATGTGGCGGGGAGCCTCGAGCTTACGACCCTCGGCGATATCGTCGATCTGGTCATCATCGAGGGATGCTTCGGGGAATGCCGCGCCGCGCTCGAAGCGTTGGAAGCCGCGGCGCTCGCCACGGATCCGGTGGTCGCCGCAGCGTATGCACGCATCGCCGAAGACGAGCAGCGCCACGCCGAGCTGGCCTTCCGCTTCGTGCACTGGGCGCTCGAGCGCGACCCTCAGCTGGTCCGCGATAGGTTGCGCGCGACGTTGGTTTGCCCGCCAACGCACGACGCCTGCGCCGAGGAAGTCGTGATCCCGGTGCTGTATGGGTTGCTCAAGAATCGCACCTCCCCGAAGTCTCGGAACGAGACCAGCCTGCTCCAAGACGCCGACGTGGTGCTTGATGCCCGTCAGGGTCATGTGGAACTTCTCGGCTAGATCAGGACCCCCTCCGGCCATGCCGGTGCTGCCGCCTACGAAAGAATGCGTGAAGGCGCTCCGTTCCGTAGCAGCTGGCGGTCGGTCTACGCGGGCCGCATTCATTACTATTGCCGGTGCCAGGCGCTGAGCAGTAGGTTGTCGCGGTTGGGCGGCACGCCCGCTTCATCGAGGAGGACACGACATGGCCGCGACCCCATTCAAGCAACTGACTTCGTCGATTCGTGGCGGCACCAGGCAGGGCTGGCATATCACGGGCATGGGTGTCGGACAGCTGTTCGGTTGGCAGATTGTGGTCATCAACGCTTGGGCGCCCAACCCGTCTAGGCCGTCGGCGAGCATCAACATCCAGCCGCCGCTCACGGTGACGGAAACGTTCACGCTTCCGCCGTCTCAATCTCACACCATCTGGATCGATTGCCCCGAGGCCGCCGACATGACGGTCGACTACGAGCTCTGGGGCGTTGTTTTTACGCAGGGGTAACGCTCATGAAGATTCGCATAGCCCACGACGACAATGGCAACATCGAGCGCGCCTTCGTGATCCACGCTGCGTCACCCGCGCTCACGGTCGAACCGCTTTCCGCTGCTGGCGCGGTCGGCGCACCGCTTTCGACGTTCGACGTCGAGCTCGACCTCGAGCCTGGCGAGCTCCACGAGGTCCTGCGCGGCTATCGCGTGGACGCTGCAGCGGGTAAGCTGGTCAAACTCGCGCGTTGAGCGGTCGCTTCGCCTGATCATGTTGAGGAAGCGTCTATTGGGAGCGGGTCTCTTTCTCACCGTTGCAGGCACCGCGACCGCTGGCTGCAGCGGAGAGGATGAAAAGCCCAACTGTACAAGTGGAGCTGCAACTGCCGCGATGCGTGCGCCGAAACGGAGACAATCGCGCTTCAGGTCGCAGGCTGCAGCAACAAGCTTTACTGTAACCCCACCGGAGATACCTGCGTCTGCCCGGGGGGCGCCAGCTCGTGCCACTTGTAGCCGACGCCTAGCGGCGCCCGGGGATTGCGTTCTTGCGCCAGGGCCTAGCTAGGCTAGTCGACCAGCTCCCAGACCAACTCGCGAGGCGCGCACGCCGGGCAGGCCGCGCAAGCCTAACGAACTTCGCCAGCTGGTGCTAGCCGGCTTAGGAGCGACGAATTTCCGGACACTACTGGGGTCGCTCGCCCATCACAGCGGGCAGGCGCCGAATTGCCAGCTCCAGGCGGCACCGTCGCAACTGGCGGTGATCGAGTCTTCGGTCGTGCACGACCCGTACGGGCACTTCGTTGCGCCGGCGCACGCCTGTCCTTCATTCGGCAGCACCTCCGGGCAAATGTTGCCTCCAGAACTCCCGGCACACGCCCAGGTAGTGACGTCGCTGCACGGACCGCCCCCTGAGCAGCCGGTGCACAGGCACAAGATCGTGCTCTGAAGCGAGCAGGGCTTCGCGGCGTCGCACTTCGCGCCCACCTGAAAGTGCGGGCAGGCGAGCAGGTCGGCACACTCGATCAGCGTGAGCTGCCACTTGCCATCCTGACAGATCGCTCGCGAGCGGCAGGAGCTCCGGATGTCGTCTCCGTAGCTGCAGCTGAGCCCGTCGACGCAGCCGACGTTGGGATCGTCGGGCAGCGCCAGCGGACACTTCTCGTCAATCGGATCAGGACCCGCTCCGGCCATGCCGGTGCTGCCGCCAAGCGTGACACTGCCGCCGACCGCGACATCGCCACCGTCGCTGGCCTCGCCGCCCTGGCTCACGCTGCCGGCCTTGCCCAACAGTCCGCCGTTGCCGATCAAGCTGCCACCGTTGAAGAACGAGCTCCCGCCAGGGCCCTTGCCTCCGCGACTGGTCGCGCCGCCCTGCCCGACAGACACGCCTCCGGTAGCGCTACCGCCCTCGCCGTCCCCATTGCCGGCCGCGCTAAACGCGGAGCCACCGCACGCAAAAGCGAACACGCCGAGAACGATCCAAGAATAAGCTCTCATCGCGAGTCAGCCTATCACCGCCTGGTCCGGGACGCGCGTGTCGAACGCGGCTTCAGCGCCGCGCGGGGTTGAGTCGCCGCTTGCGTTCCCGGTAACCGTGGCGGTAGCCGAGCGGCAGGACGCCGCCGTGCGAGAACGCGGGCTGTGGCACGACGCTCTTCACTTCCAGGAGCGCCGAAAGCTCGGGCGAGGGTTCTAGCTCGAGGTCGGCCAAGATTTCCGCAGCAACCAGCGCGCCCGTCTCGGCGCCGCCCTCCATCCAGCCCTGGAAATCGGCCGAGGTGTGCTCGCCGCAAAAGTGCAGGTTGCCTTCCCTTTGCCCTTCCAAGGTCCAGAAGGCCCATTGCCCCGGCCGGTAACAGGTGTAGCTGGCGAGCGCATGGGGCGCGCTCGGCCAGTGCATGACACGCGCGCTGCCGGGGCGGTAAGCCTGCGTAACTCCCGGGAAGATCGGTTCGAGGTCCGCCAGAATGCCAGTGAAATAGGCTTCTTCGTCCACGCCCCCCACCGAAACCCCTGCCCGCCCGCCGAGAAAGTTGGTCAGGATGCCGTGGGTTCCCGCCTGACCGATCGACGTGTCCCAGACTTGCTGAAACGGCAGATCCGTGGTGGCCGAACCACTCTTTGCGTGCTCCTGACGCCAGACTCGCGTTTGGAACGAACCCATCACCTTGGCGTTCGTACCGTAGCCCAACTCATCGATGATTTGACGTTTGAGCGCGCTGAGCGGCACGTCCAGAGACAGCTTGCGCAGGACGCTGAAAGGCAGCGCCAGCACCACGTGGTCGAAATTCTGGTCGCTCGCTTCGCCCGTCTTGGCGTTGCGAATCGTGAGCGTGAATCCGCGTGCGTCACCGCCCTGCAGGTGCGTGAGCGCAGAATCGAGCCTTACCGTTCCCTCGCTCAGCCGCTCGAGGAGGCGGGTCGGGAAAGCATCGCTGCCGTCGTGCGCGTGGTACTGCTCGTCGGACTCTCCGAAGATGCGAAACGGATCGGGTTCGTCGGAGCCTATCAAGTAGAGCAAATTGAGCGCGGATTGCTCAGCAAGCTCTAGGCCGAATTCGCCACGATAGGCCGAGGTCAAGATCGCGTGCAGCTCGGGGTAGTCGGCGGGGGGCACATTCTCGGCAAGCCAGTCGGAAAGCGGCGTTTCATCCAGCCGAGTGAAGGCGCTGTCGTCTGCCTCGTCGTCGGCAGCCGCGGCAGCCTCCGCCATGGCCGGCGCCACTGCCGTGAACTGCGCGACGATCGTTGCTTCAGGAACTTCTACGCCCGAGGCAAACCAGACGTCGGCTTGGACGCCTTCCGCGTCGGCGAAGCGGTCATCGAGCACGATGCCGAGCTCGTCGGCCAGAGCCAGCATCGTGGCGTGGTTGGAGTCGATGAACTCGCCCCCCAGCTCGACCAGCTGGCCGTCGTCATACTCGTCGCGAGCTGTCAGCATTCGGCCGCCAACGCGCGACGCAGCCTCGAACACGCTGACATCCACGCCCGCCTGCTGCAGCCGGTACGCGCAGTGCAGCCCAGCTATGCCTGCGCCGACCACAGCCACACGCGCCCGCGTTAGTCGTTGCTTGGAGTCGTCGCCACCGCAGCCGCTCAGAACGACACTGGCGCCGAGCTGAGCGGCCCCGAGCGTCCACTCGCGGCGCGTCAGGCGCGCCCCTGACGCAGCGGCTCGCGGGCGCGAGGGTCCTTGCGCGGACAGGACGCTTGCCAAGATCCTCTGAAGCCGGCCGAACAATCGCGTTCTTCCCATAGCGGCGCATCGTAGATCTTAACCCGGGCGCGGCTCAACTCCCCGTGGCGTACTGCTGAAGGGGTTGCGAACGCTGGGCCAAACGCCTGCACAAGCCGCCCCGCACCGGGGGTGACGCGGCTCCGGCGTGGCGGCTGCCATCGCGAACTAACGCAATGGCTCAGCGGACCACGACGACCATCTTCCCGTTCGCTCGATTCTCGTCCATGGCTTGATGAGCCACGGGAAGCTGATCGAAGCACCACATGG
>JANNWK010001213.1:0-2959 GCA_031408355.1 Myxococcales bacterium | reverse complement strand
AAGCTTGACGTAAGCTACACGGTTCAGTTCGAGGAATTCGAGAACACGATCAACGAGCGCGCACTGGTGCAAGAGTTCGCCGGGCGCTTGGGTTTCGAGCCGCGCATGGTGGTGCCGACCCGCGAGGAGTTTCTGGCCACTTTCGCCGACTTGGCGAGGTGCATCGAGTTCCCGGTGGGCAGCCTGAGCGTGTTCCCGCTCTTTTGCTTGGCGAAGGCGGCCCGGCGCGACGGCTTCGTGGTGGCGCTTTCGGGCGAGGGCGCGGACGAGCTATTTAACGGTTACTACCGCAACGAACTCTTGCTCCGCGAGCAGCAGGAGCTCGAATCAGCCTTCGCGGGTCCGTACGGTACGCTGTGCGCCCGCTACTTTGGCAGCCCGCTTGAGCGCTTCTGTCGGATGGCCAGTCGCCAAGGGCTGCCCGGACTACCGCTGCTGCTCGAGTTCTTCGCGCCGCTGTGGCGGAAAGATCGAACGCTGGGACAGAACCTCAGCTTTCTCGAAGCCACCGTGTTCATGCAGCCGCTCTTGGTCATGGCGGATCGCCTGAGCATGGGCAACTCGCTCGAGGTGCGAAATCCGTTCCTTGATTACCGGATCGTGGAGTTCTCCGCGAAGCTGGCCGACGACCTCAAGTACCGGGATGGGCACGGTAAGTGGCTCCTCCGCCAGGCGCTGCAGCGCTTGGTGGGGCCTGATCTCGGCATCGCCAAACGGACCATCAAGCATGGCCTGCCCGCGCCGGTAAACCAGTGGCTCTTCAAGAGCAGCGCGTTTGATCGCAAGGACTGGAACCACGTTTTGCTCGGGGAATGCCTGAAGCAGCTGGCTTTGACCCGCGATTCGAAATAGTGAGGATGATATGAAACGTACGCTAGTTGAATGCCTGCGCGATCCGCTCACCGGCGAGGCCCTAACCCTTTCCGACGCCGTGCTGGACGGTGAGGAGATTGTCTCCGGCAAACTGACTTCACCGGCAGGCGTGGTCTACCCCGTGGAAGGCGGCGTGCCCGCCATGGTTCGGGCCGATCAGTTCGCCGAGGGGCAGCAGGAAACGGTCGACAGCTTCTCTTGGAAGTGGCAGCGCGCCACGAACTACCGAAGCTCCACGCTGGGTCACTACCTGCAGTGGTACCTCGACCGCTACGGCTTTGGCACGGAGGCGAAGCTCGCCGAGTTCCTAGCCGGAAAGTCGCGCATTCTGGACGCGGGTACGGCGCACGGGCGCGACGCGGAGATGTACGCCAGAAATTGCAAGGCTACGATTTTTGGCCTCGACATCAGCTACGGCGTCCGCACCGCGTACAAGGACCTTGGCGCGACCTCCAACCTGAATTTCGTTCAAGGCGACCTGACGCGCCTGCCCTTTGCGGAGGGGTTCTTCGACTTCATCGCCTGCGATCAGGTCATTCACCACACGCCGAGCACGCGCGAGTCGCTGCGCCACCTGGTCACCCGGCTTTCGCCCGGCGGCCACATCTCCTTCTACGTTTACAAGAAGAAGGGGCCCGTTCGGGAGTTCTGCGACGATCACATCCGTTCGCAAACGGTTCCGATGAGCCCGGAAGAGTGCCTCAAGGTGTCCGAGGCGATCACCAAGTTTGGAAAATCCCTCAGCGACATGAAGATCACCATCGACGTGCCGGAGGACATTCCGGTGCTGGACATCAAGGCCGGTAAGCATGATCTGCAGCGCTTCATCTACTGGAACATGTTCAAGTGCTATTGGAACGACACCATGGACTGGGACTCCAACGTGATCACCAACTTCGATTGGTACCACCCGCTGCATGCGCACCGTCACACCCGGACCGAGGTGGAGCAGTGGTGCCTGGAGGAGAAGCTTGCGATTGAGCACATGGACATACAGGAGTCCGGCATTAGCGTGCGCGCCCGCAAGGCTGCCTGACCGGTCATGACCAACGCACAGGGCGCCGCTGCTGAAGGCCAAGGCCGGGCCGGTCTAGGGGTGGACCTGTCCGTGGTGGTGCCTTGTTTCAACGAGGCGCTGAACATTCCCGAGCTCTCGCAGCGCGTGCTCAAGATGTTCGATACCGGAGTGCTACGCGGCGAGCTCGTCTTGGTCGACGACGGGTCGAGCGACGACACGGCGCAGGTGATCCGGCAGCACTCGCAGCTGGATCCGCGCGTGGTCGGGGTTTTTCATCGGGTGAACCGAGGCATGGCGGGCGCGTGGCGCAGCGGGGTCAACACTGCCCGTGGCGCCCATGTGGCGATCATTGACGCAGATCTGCAGTACCAGCCGGAGGACGTGCTGCGGCTCTATCGCTCACTCATGGACTCTAGCGTGGACGTCGTGCAGGGCTGGCGCAGCTCGGTGGGACGCGAACGCGGCGCCCGCTACAACCTCTCGCGCGGCTTCAACACCATCCTCAACACCGCCTTTGGCATGTCGCTGCGCGACAACAAGTCGGGCTTCGTTTGTTGCGCGCGCGAAGTCATCCAGGACTTGCTCACGTACAAGGGAAACTACGCGTACTGGCAGGCTTTCATCATGGTGGCGGCCCACACCAAGGGCTACTCGTACAAGGAAATTGAGGCGGTCTTCGAAGACCGTAAGCAGGGGCAGTCGTTCCTTGAGGGGCGCGCCTACCGCGCCTCCATGCGTTGCCTGCTCGACGTGGGGACGGCGCTCTGGGAGTACCGCGCCAACGCCGAGCCTCATGATCTAGCCCGCAATTTCCTCAAGAAGGAGGGCGCGGAGGTCGACGAGCCGCCGTCCCGCCGGGCCAACCCGGGTCGCTTTCGGGCGTACCTGAACACGCTGCCCCGCACCCATGGCATCACGGCCCGAAACGCTGCCCGCTACTACGAAACGCTGAGCGCCACGCAATGGCTTTCCTCCGGGCAACTCCGGGAGCTGCAGGACGAAAAGCTGCGGCGGTTGATCCGCCACGTGTATTTCTGATGCGCACTGCCAAGCGCCTCTGCAAGCCCG
>JANNWK010001212.1:0-5251 GCA_031408355.1 Myxococcales bacterium | reverse complement strand
GCTGCAAACCCGCGCCCGGCCTGACGGCAGCGACTTCATCCTGTCCGGAACGAAGACCTGGATCACGAACGCGCCCATCTGCGACGTGGGCGTGGTCTGGGCCAAGGTCGGGAGCGGCGGGGCCGAGTCTATCCGCGGCTTCCTCGTCGAGCGCGGCATGCCGGGCTTCGAAACGCCCCGCATCCAAGGCAAGATGAGCCTCCGCGCAAGCGAGACGGGCGAACTCGTCTTGAACGACTGTCGCGTTCCCGCTGAGAACGCGCTCGAGCACAAGCCGGGCCTCGGCGCGGCACTGCGCTGTCTGAGCCAGGCCCGCTTCGGCATCGCCTGGGGCGCCGTGGGCGCCGCCAAAGCATGCCTCGAGTGTGCGGTCGGCTACGCGAGCGAACGCGTACAGTTCGGCGTGCCCATCGCCGACAAGCAGCTCACCCAGCAGAAGCTGGTCGACGCCGCTTCTGAGATCGTGAAGGCCGAACTGCTCGCCTACCATTATGGCCGGCTGAAAGAACGTACGGGCGAGCTCTCGCCCGAGCAGGTCTCGCTGTGCAAACGCAACAACGTTGGCATCGCCCTCGAGATAGCGCGGAGCTGTCGGAGCGTGCTGGGCGCCAATGGAATTCTCCTGGAATACCCGATCATTCGCCACATGCTGAACCTAGAGAGCGTGTACACCTACGAAGGCACGCACGAGATCCACACGCTAGTGCTGGGCAAGGCACTCACCGGGCGCAGCGCGTTCTAGCGGCGCCGACGCCATCGGCCGGCTCACGGTGCGGGGCGCTTGCCCTTACCCACCACGAACACCTCGGAGCTTTGCTGACGAGTGCCTTCAGGGCGCAGGGTTCTCACCTCTTCGTAGACGGCGCGGACCTGCATTTCGGCAGCCTTGTAGTCCCCACTCATGAAGATCTTGCCGGTGAAGGCTGAGCCGGGCTTGCCGTGAGCTTGAGCGACAGCCAGCGCCCGCAAGAAGAGCTCAGTGCTCCTGGCCTGATCAGCGAACTTCGAGCCTGAGGTACTGGGCGCCATGTCGCTCATCACTAGGTCGTAGGGCGCATACGAGGCCAAGAGCTCGCTGGTCAGGGCCAAGGCGTCCCCGGTGAGCACGTGCACGTTGTCCGAGAAGGTCTGCAGGATGGGCTTGATGTCGATGGCGTACACGTGCCCGCTCAGGCCTACTCGCTCGCTGGCGTAGAGCGACCAAGAGCCAGGCGCTGCCCCCAAATCGAGCACGTTTTGGCCCGGGCCGAGCAAGCGCATCCTGCGGTCGATCTCCTGCAGTTTGAACACGCTGCGGGCCGGGTAACCCTTGGCCCGCGCCTCCAGAGTTCTGGAATCGGGCTTGGCGTAGGGGTTGGCGCGAGTCTTCATCGGCTGCTCGCCGCAGCGGATACCACGAGCGAGGCAAGCACGCTCTTGCTCGGATGCGGACCGTCGATAGCGTCCGGGCAATCGAGCCCACTCGGCAGATCCTTGAGCTTCACCTCGAGCCGAGCGCGCTCGGCCGCCAGCTGGAGCAGGCGCCGAAGGCCCTGAGCGCTGGTCTTCTTGTGGTTCGTAACGCAGAGCAAGCTGCCGCCTGGAGTGAGCAGCCGAAGGCAGTCGCTCATCACGGCTCCGATATCGCGCTCGAAGCGAAAGGTCGCGCGTCCCACGCTGGCAAAGCTCGGCGGGTCGAGCACAATGAGTTCGAAGCGACGACCGTTCTTGAACGCAGCCCGCACGAACCGCACGGCATCGCTCTGCACGAACTCGTGCGTCTCAGGCGAAATTCCGTTCGCTCGAAAATTGTGCCGACCGCGCTCAAGGGCACGACCCGCGAGATCGACGCTGGTCACCCGGGTCGCTCCGCCGAGGGCGGCGGCGACACTGAAAGAGCAGGTGTAGGCGAACAGGTTCAGCACGCGCTTGCCGGCCGCACTCTCGGCGATGCGTCGACGATTGTCGCGCTGATCCAAGAACAGCCCGGTCGAAAGCCCATCGCTCAGTTCCACGCAAATCCTAAGAGCCCCCTCCTCCACGCCAAGCGGGGTCGGCGCCGGCTGTCCTGCCAGCGGGGCGAGCGGAGCTAGCGAAAGCGTCTCGGCCCGGCGGATGTCGCGGCGCTCGCGGCGCTTCAGGTACACGCCAAGGACGCCCTGCTCCACCAAGCAGTCGGCGATGGCCTGCGCCTGAGCTTCGGCCTCCGGCGAAGCCACCGACAGTACCGCGTATTGCCCGTAGCGATCGAGCGTCACTCCGGGCAAACCATCACCTTGCTCATTCACCAAACGGCACGTATTCGCGCAGGTTCGCAGGGGAAATCGCAGACAGGCCGCGTCGAGCAGGCGCTCGCGAAACGCCGACAGCGGCGCGAAACTGGAGCCGGAGGCGACCCAGCTCTCGAGCTCCGCCGGCAATGCGGCCTCGAACTGCTCGCCGAGCACCTTGCGCGAACGACAATGCAGCAGCAGGCGCCACGCGGGCTCGCCGCCGTACAATTCGTCTCCCACAATGGGCGCTCCCAAGGCTGCTAGCTGAACCCGCAGCTGATGCATACGACCGGTCTCTGGTCTGAGTTCCAAGAGCGCTCGATTGCCACTTTCTCGGAGTACGCGGTAGGCGGTGCGCGCTCGCTCGCCTCCGCTTTCGACGACGCGCGAGCGGCGCTTGTCCGCCAGTAGCTGGTGCTCGAGCACTCCCGAACTGGCCAGGCGACTACGCGGACCGCGCGAGACGGCTGCGCAGTACAGGCGGGCTGACTCACCGCGCTCTATCTCCGAAGCGAGGGCGGCGTTCAGCTCTCGCTCGGTCGTGAAGGGCAACACGCCCGAGGTGCCAACGTCCAGACGCGAGTGAACGCCGAGGTAGTCAGCGTGGCCCTGGCCCCGCAAGAGCAAGCGCAGCCGCGACACAACATCGCCGGCCAGCGACTCTTCGCCGCCATGAACCCCCATCCCGGGCGGCTTGTCCACGACCAGCAAGCCGCCGCGCTGGCGCAGCACGCGCTCGGCGCGAAACGGCACAAATAGCGAGTCCAAGGGGTAGCCCCTCAGACCCTTGGCATCACTTCTTCTTGCCGCCGCGCTTCTTGATCGCGCCACGCACAACGACCAGGCCGCCGCGGGCGCCGGGGATGCCGCCATGGATCAGCAGCAAGTTCTGCTCACCCACCACCTTGGCCACCTTCTGGCTCAGCACACTCGTGACGGCATCGCCCGAGTGCCCCGGCATCTTCGTGCCCAGCTTGACGCGACCGGGCGTCATGCGCGTGCCGATTGAACCACCGTGCCGGCGAACCTCGTGCGTACCGTGGGTCTGAATGTTACCGGCGAAGTGGTAGCGCTTCACGACGCCGGAAAAGCCGAAGCCGCGGCTGACTCCCTGAACGTCGACCAGCTGCCCCTCTTCGAAGATCTGATCCACCTTCAAGTCCTGGCCGATCTCGTGGGTTGCCGCGAACTCAGCGCTGCAACGAAACTCACGCAGCGTTCGGCGCCCGGGAACATTCGCCTTCTTGAACTGGCCAGCGACCGCCTTGGTGGTGTGCTTCTCTTTCAGGTCACCGGTGCCGACAATGAGGGCGTCATACCCGTCCTTGTCCTGCGTCCGCTTGCCGACGACGATGGACTGGGACTCGACGACGGTGCACGGAATCACCGACCCATCTTCCGCGAAGACCTGAGTCATTCCGAGCTTGCGCCCAATCACGCCGGGGTACTGATTCATGACGGCTTTACCTACGCTTACTGCTTGCTGAGAAGGAAACCCTGGCGCGGCGCCGGGTGGGCTGCACGACGACTTGGCCGTCGGCGCCCCACCCAACGGTGGGCTGAGGGGCGCCCGCGAATTAGCCCCCAAGGGGCCGTTCGTCAAGGGCGAGCTTCGCTCCGGCTTGACTCAAGCGGATCGGGGTGCATAATGCCGCGCACTTCGGGCCGAATTGGCCAGAGATTTCGCGAAAAGCCCATGCTGACCCTCTCAAAAATCGCCGCCCTCGAGTCCCAGAGCCTCCGCAAGGATCTGCCAGAGTTCCGAGTCGGCGACACCGTGGCCGTGCACTACAAGATCGTCGAGGGCGACAAGCTCCGCGTCCAGGTGTTCCGCGGCATCGTCATCCAGCGGCACCGCGCCGGTGCCCGTTCCACCTTCACCGTGCGTAAGGTCAGCTTCAACGTCGGCGTGGAGCGCATTTTTGCGATGCATTCCCCGCGCGTCGAGACGATAGAAGTGCTCTCCCGAGGCGTGGTCCGTCGTGGCCGACTCTTCTATCTGCGTGCCCTCAAGGGCAAGGCTGCGCGCGTTCAGGACGAGAAGGACCGATAGGCCTTTTGGCCGGCGCGTCGCAGCGGCGTTGCCGGGCGGCGCGGGGCGGGGCGAGGCGGCGACGTTCAGCCGACGAAGAGTCGCTGCGATTTCACGCCTTTTCGAGTGGAACCGGGTATGCTGCGCCGGCGATCGGCCCCCGTTGCCGGGGTCACGCAGTTCTCGGGAGTCCGATACATGATCGTCTGTACGCGGTGCGGCGCTACCAATCAGCCCACCAGCAAGTTTTGCCTCTCGTGCGGTGCGCCCTTAGCGGCGGCGCAGCCCGGCGGGGGCGCACCGCCGCCCCAACCGCAGGGGCCCGCCGCCCACTACGTGCCGCCAGCCCCTGGTGCCGCGCCGGCTCCGCCGCCCGCCCAACCGCTCGGACAATGGGGCGCACCACAAGCTCACTACGCCCCGCCGCCAGCGCAGGGCGCACCTCAGCAGTCATGGGGCGACTATGCTCCCCAGCCCGCCCAGCCCGCAGCGCCCGCGGCTTGGGGTCCAGCTCCCGCTCAGGCCGGCTTCGCGCCGGCGCAGCCGCAGCCATTTCAGGGAGTTCCTGGCGGGGCACCGGATCCGTTCGGGTCGACGGTGGGCCCTCCCCAGGGCGCCTACGCTGCGCCGCCGCATCCCCACGCTTCCCCTTACGCGCCGCCGGGACATGCTCCCTCGCCGTATGGGCCACCACAGGCTCCGGCCCCGCAGCAGGCCTACGCCGCGCCGGCCCAGGCCTACGCGGCGCCACCTCAGGCCTGGGCCCCAGCGCCCCAGCCGCCCCACCAAGCCGGCTGGGAGACGGCGGCGCCAGCGCCGACGGCGGCACCAGAACCCTCGCCGTTCGCCGCCGTCGGCGCTGGCGCCGCCGTCTCCCAGCCGGCTTGGTGGGGCGGCTGGGGCGCTGGGGCCCAGGCCTGAGGTGGCGCCGCATAGGGCTGGGCCGGCGCGGCGTAGGCCTGCTGCG
>JANNWK010001211.1:0-2701 GCA_031408355.1 Myxococcales bacterium | reverse complement strand
AGCGCAATAGGGCTACAGCGCCGGTATAATGCTGGCGTGAAGTTTGGCGACTTTGGCGAGTACGCGCGAGCGAGTGACCATACGCTCGATCTCCTTACGGGTGCGCTGCTTATCGCGCGCGACGCTCACCCGGGCCTCGACCTCCCGGCGCAGAAGGCGCGCGTGGACGCGCTGGCCGCGCCACTTCGTGAGCGGGGCCTTCCGGCGCTACCGCCCAGTGTCCAGGCTCGGCTGCTATCGGACTATCTGTACGTAGTGTGTGGCTTTCACGGGGCCCGGACCGATTACTACGAACCTCGTAACTCCTTCGTGAACGAGGTGCTGGACCGAAAGACGGGCATCCCCATCACGCTCGGGGTGGTCTACATCGAAGTGGCGCGTCGCCTCGGCGTACATGCCGAAGGCGTGGGGTTTCCTGGGCACTTTCTGGTGCGACTGGGAGCGGGCCCGTCGGGCGTTGCGCGCGCGCCCGGCGAACCGGTGCTGGTCGACCCTTTCCACGAGGGACAAATCCTAGACCGCGCCGCGCTGCGCCGACTCCTGGTTCGCGGCAAGGTTCGGTCGGAACTCTCCGAGGACATGCTGGAGCCGGCCTCGGTGCGCCAGATCGTGGCGCGCATGTTGATGAATTTGCGCGGTATTTATGCAGGTCGCGGTGACTCCGCCCGGCTCCTGCTCATCCTCGACCGGCTCATCGATCTCCTTCCAGAGCTGAGTTCCGAGCTCCTGGAGCGGGCGCAACTGTACGAGAAACTCGGCGCACCCCACGCGGCCCTGGCTGATCTCACACGCTACCTTGAGCTTTCGCCTCACGGGGACGACTCCGACTCGGCCCGCGCCGCTATCCAGCGGCTGTCGAGTGTGCCCGCTCAAGCGCGCAACTAGCTGCGGCGATTGCGAGCGGATGCTTAGGGCGTCGCGCTCGACTTAGGGGTGCACAGAAACCCGCCGAGTAGAATGAACTCGCGCTTGCACACCACCTCCGCGGTGCCGGAGGCCGTGGGCTTGCCCTTGGCTAGTAGCTCGGTTTGGAAGGCGTATTCGTGGCTGAACGCAGAGCGCGACTCGCGCAATAAGCGGTAAGAGCAGTTGGGTTTGCCGCAGGCCACTTGTTGGGCATTGGCCACGACTTCGCTGTTGTCGCCGTAGGTGTTGTTGAGGCCGAGCGTTGTGCCGCCGACGCAAACCACCATCAGGCCGACCCTGAATACTGATTTGGCGCCCATGGCTAACCTCCGATCTCCAACTCCCAGAAGGGCGGGGGACAGTCCTTGATCCACCAGAGTCCACAGCCAACGTTGATGAAGTGCTTGGCCAGAATGCCGCGGTAGTAGGAACCGTTGCGGACATGGATGTCCATGTCGGTCTTGGTCTTGTCGGCGCGGTCACGTAGATCCGCACGGGTCGCTACCTCGATGTAGACGAGGCCTCGCGACATCGCCGCGATGTTGGCGATGGCCGGGGCGACGTCGGGATCCGCCAGGTACTGGAGGACGCCCTGGCAAATGATGAGGTCGTGCTTCTTGCGGTCGCGCCAACGCGCGATGTCGTGACGCTGGAAGCCGTGCTTCTTGCACATCACAGCGCTCACCTCGGTCCCCGCGTAGGCAAGGCCCTTCCGGTGCTTGGCGATCCAGTTCTTCCAAAGTCCGATGCCGGCGCCGATATCCAGGACGCTCTCCAGCTCGATGTCGTTGTGATCGGCGAAAGAAAAGACGAACTGGGCCAGGTGGTGATGCTCCTCCGCCGACACCACCCGCGATTGCGGGGACTCGTAGAAGCGGTGGTAGTACGCTTCATCGAAGCGCCGGAACTGGTCCATTGCCTCGCAGTCTAGGCGAAGCGGCTACGTCCCTGGGCCTTCAATGCAGTTTGCCCATCGGCGCGCAGGCAGCTCGTGCGGCTGAGGCTCCCTCATAACTCCCTGAATGTGCGGCAGATTAATGTACTTGCGAATATGTGAAAGTATGTAAGAGTCTCCAGCGTGCACGCCGTCACCCCCGGATTGGACGCTCGCTGGCAGCTCTATCGGCTGCTGAGCGATCCCTTTCGCCTGCGGCTGCTCGCGCTTTCAGCGGCGGAGGAGCTAGCGCTCGGTGAGCTCGCCGAGCTGCTGTCCGAGTCGCAGCCCAACGTGTCGCGTCACGCCGCCCCGCTGCGCCAGGCGGGCCTGCTGTCAGAGCGCAAGCAGGGTACCCGGACGCTGGTGCGGCTGCTGCCCAGTGTTCTCGACGACGCCGTCGTGCGGGATGCGGTGCTGGCAGGTCGGGAGCTGTGCGAGGCCGATGGCAGCTTGGGACGGATTGCCGCCATCGTCCGTGGCCGCGACGCGAGGACGCGCGAGTTCTTCGCCAAGGCGGCGCGCGGTGGCGAACAGCTGGGAATTTCTCCGGAGTGGCCAGCGTATCTGGCGGCGCTCGGCGCGCTCTTGCCGAGTCGGGCTCTCGCGCTGGACGCGGGCACGGGCGACGGCGCCTTGCTCGACTTGTTAGCGCCGGCGTTTGAGCGGGTCGTGGCGGTGGACCGCAGCGCGGCTCAGCTTGAGCGGGCAGCGTTGCGGGTGAAGCAGCGTGGCTACACCAACGTCGAGTTGGTGCAGGCGGAGCTGGGCGCGGCCGAGCTGTTGGCGTCGGTCGGTGTCGGGGCCGACGTGGTGTTCGCTGCGAGGGTGCTTCACCACGCGCCGCTACCGCGGGTGGCG
>JANNWK010001210.1:0-1575 GCA_031408355.1 Myxococcales bacterium | reverse complement strand
CCGAGCAGCCCGTGCACAAAACGACCAGCGCGACCGAGACGAGCCCTCGTGTGACCCTGGACATGGTGGATTCGCTCCCTGTTGGAAATGAAGCGGCAGAGGCGAAAGGTTACGGACCGACACCGGGCTGATACTCTGGCGGCAGCAATTCGATCGCGACGAGGTCGCCGTCGGCGCCTCCCGCGGGCGCGGATCGTGGCGTGTAGGTCACGAGGGCACGATCGAACCCTTGCTGCGGCCCGCAGTCGATCGCCACGCCCTTCGACGCCGAAGCGCCCGCTCGGTTCGAGCTCGCCGCCGCACGTGGTACCACGGCCGAAGCGCTGCTGCAGCTGCCAGTCGGTAGCGTGGTGGGCGCCAACGGGCCGAGCGGCAAGTTGGTGTGGCAGGGCGAGTCACCCGCGCTGTTCGTCGCGGCAGGAACCGGCATCGCCCCGCTGCGCGCCTTGATCAGGGAGGAGCTGGCGCGCGCGTCCGCCTCACCCCTTCACCTGCTGTTCGGCTGTCGAAATCGCACAGAAGAGCTTTGGGGCGACGAATGGCGACAGCTGGAAAGCGCTCAGCCACGCTTTCAGTTTTGGTCCAGCCATTCGCAACCGCTCCCCGATCACGCCGGGCGTGTCGGCCGCGTGCAAGCGCACCTGATGCAAGCCGCGCGGGCCTTGGGTCCGGGCCTCCGCGCCTACGTGTGCGGCCACAAGCCGATGGTCGCGGAGTGCGCGTCGCTGCTCGTCGAATGCGGCGCGGCGGAAGATCGCATTTTTGGTGAGAGCTATTAGTCCGTTCGGAGCCTCCTGAAGGACCGGCGGGGTTGCTGGAAGACGGGATCCCGTCCCTTGCGGTCCTTGGCCGGTCTTCCCGCGCGTGCTCCCGTTAGGGTCATGGGTTCGAGGTTTAGGGTCGTGCTGGGAGTTCAATTCGCGGTCGCTGCGGGCTGTGGCGGCGCGACGCAGCACCCACCGGGCGACTCAGATGAAGGCTCCGCGGCTTCCGGTGGTTCACCAGGTCGCCCCCTGCCGGGGAACGGAGGCACGCGCGAGATGCCGATAGGAACGGCCGGAACCGGCTTTGCAGGATTCGGCTACCCCGGGACGGGCGGCGGTGGCGCGCCGCCAATTCCCGCATTGCCGGGAGACATCGAGTGTCAGCAGCCCTCGCTCGACGTGCCGTGGGCCGTCGTGGCCACGTGCGAGCCTGGTAGCACCAGCTTGTCTCCAGGCCATCTGGAGTTCCGCTGCCCCTTCTCGAAACATCTCAACTTCGCCGACTACGGTCCGTTCGTGGCGTGTTGCCCGCGCGATAGGCCCTACGCATGCGCCAACAGCACGCCCTGGCAGTGCTTCGCGACGCCCAACCAGGCGGCTGCCTCCTGCGGCGAGCAGGATTGCGTTGCGTGCAGTCCGTTCGACGCCGACCAGAGCGCAGGCGGCCACGGCGGTGGTGACGGCTCGGCTGGCTACGGCGGCGCTTTCTGAGCGAGGCGGCCGTGAGCAGCGTTGCGAGCGCTCGGTGCAAATCGGACCTTCACCGGTGTGCACGCAGCTCAGCAAGCGCTTGCTCAATGGCGATGGTTCG
>JANNWK010001209.1:0-1734 GCA_031408355.1 Myxococcales bacterium | reverse complement strand
CGGGCCAACGGGCAGTCCTAGCGTTCGGCCTGTGCTGGCGCTGGAGGTCACACGGCGGAGTCGGGCGGTCGTTCATGCCTTTCCTTTGCGGCGGCGCGTGAGCGGCGGCTGTCCAACCCGGCAGCGTGAAGCTTCTCTTCGACGAGAACGTGAGCCATCGGCTCGTAGCCTTGCTTGCTGGGACCTATCCGGGCAGTACTCACGTGCGACACATTGGTCTCCTGGGAGCGAGCGACACTGCAATCTGGGATCACGCTCGTGAGTTCGACTTTGTCGTCGTTTCCAAGGACAACGACTTTCGCCAACGGAGTTTTGTCCACGGCGCGCCCCCAAAGGTCATCTGGCTCGAAGTAGGGAATGCTGGGACCGATGTGATCGCGGAGTTCCTTCGCGACAGCGAGGTTCCGATCGCGGCGTTCGTCTTGAACGACGACGCTGCCCTGCTCGTCCTGCGCCCGAAGTAGAGTGCATGCGGCGCGGCAAGTGATGGAGATAGACCCCAGGATGACGCTTTGAAGCAACGGCGGCAAGCGCCGCCCAACAAGCCTGGGGGGCCACGAAGCCGCGGCAGGCCCTAGTCCGTCACAACCCCGACCTTCGCCTGAAACACCAGGCGGCCGTGCTTCGGATCCTTCAGCGCGATCTGGTAGTCGTTGGGCACTTCGAACACGACCTTGGCTGGCGCGGCCATCGGGGCGCTGCCTTTGTCCTTGCCGACCGGCTTGAGCGTCACGGTGGTGTCCGTTTGCTCCGAGAACACGATCGGGATCTTGTGCAGAGCGTTCAGGCGATTGCCGGTTTGGCGGAGCGTGATCCACCACCACTGATCCTTGTCGTCCTTCTTGAACCGATGACCGTCCGCTGGGAACGCACTGCGAGCTGCCGCCATGCACTCGTTCATCTTCTTCGGATCGTCGCCCGTCTTGGCCGTACATTTTTCCTCCGCGGCCTGCTTGGGCTCGGAGTCGTTGAAGGAGAAGAGGAAGACCACGTCGGGAGCCGTGAGGATGTCCTCGGGCGTGCGGCTAGGCTTGGGCGACTCGTCCTTCGACGGAGCCGGCTTGGCCTCGGCGGACTTCTCGGAGCTGGCCTTCGCTTCGCCGTCAGTCTTCGGCTTCTCGTCGCCGGCTGGCGACTCGGAAGCCTTCGCGGATTCGGCTTGCGCGTCGCTCGCCGAATCGGCGGGCTTGCCGGCGCCGCAACCGCTCGCAGCGGCAGCGAGAGAGACGGACACCGCCAACACCGACAAATAGCCTCGATGGATCATGGCCTCAGTGATAGGTCAGAAACCGAGCGAACTCCACCGCGACCGGCCCGGCCCGCGCATCAGGCCTGGTTGCCCCGGTGCGCGCAGTCCGGGGCCACGACGCCACTTCGATAACCGCGAAAGACTCCGATGTGCCTACATCACAGGCGTCCAGCCCGCGACGCGGACCGCGACAGCCGCGTTTCTTGGAGGCCCTGGCGAAGGTTCCGCGTGGTACTTTAGGAGCTTCGCTCGGCGAGCTGCCTGGCACTCCACGTTCACCATGTCTGTGTCCCACACCCGCATCCCTCGTCTTCGCCACATGACCGGACGCGGCGCATTGTGCGCGCTCCTCGTCGCAAGCGCGCCAGGCAATGCCTGGGGCCAAACTTCCGCTGCCGCGTCAGCTGCCGGCGAGAACGCGAGCGCGCTCACGGGCGTGCACCGCGTGGGCATCGCGCTGCCGAAGGAAGATTTGCACCCGCGGC
>JANNWK010001208.1:0-10413 GCA_031408355.1 Myxococcales bacterium | reverse complement strand
TTTTTTCGTTGTGCGCCCAGCGTGGACTTCGCCTTGCCGGTGCAAGAGTGCGACTTTGCTGGCCCGCGCCGCTCTGCTAGACGCCAGCCTATGAGCATCGAGACGGCGGTCGTTACTGGGGCCTCGCGCGGGATCGGTTCGGTGCTCGTGCAGCGGTTGCAGGCCAGGGGCGTGCGCGTGTTCGCCAGTGGGCGTGACCGGCAGCGGCTTGAAGCGTTGAGCGCTAGCACCGGCTGCTGCTGGGGCGCGCACGACCTTGAGGAGGCGACGGCGCCGCTGGCGCTCTACCGGGATGCGTGTGCTCAGCTGGGGCGGGCGCCCGACGCGCTGGTTAACAATGCGGGCTTCAACTCGCGGAAGACGCGCTGGGTCGATGTCACGGAGGAGGATCTCGAGCGACAGTACCGGGTGAATCTACGGGCGCCGGCGCTCCTGTGTCGCGAGGCGCTGCGCGACATGCAGGCGCGTGGCAGCGGTCACATTGTCAATGTGCTGAGCAGCGTGGTGATGCATGGTTGCGAGAGCATGGGGACGTATTCGCTCACGAAGCACGGGCTGCACGGCTTGACCCGAGTTCTGATCAAGGAAGCGCGCCCGTTTGGCGTGAAGGTGAGCGGCGTCTACCCGGGCGGCGTCGATACGGATTTCCGCGAGGCGGAGCGCCCCGACTACATGCGGCCTGACAGCGTCGCTCAGCTCATCGTCGATGCTGTGCTGTTTGCGCCGGCTGACGCGGTCGTGCACGAACTCACGTTTCGGCCCATCGTTGAAACGAATTTCTAGCAACCGACCGCCGAAGCGGCGCCCCGGAGCGCTTCAGCCCGGATACCAGACGACGCGCGGGTCGTTGGCGGGGCGCTTGTAGTCGAAGGCGGCGTCGGTCAGCTTTTGGAGGTTGTAGTCGGGGCGCCAGCCGAGCAGGAACTTGGCTTTGCTGTTGTCGAGCCAGGTGGAGTGGTACGGCGTTTTGACCGGGACGCCCTCGAGGCCGCGCGACTGCTTCAGGTAGGCGGCGAGCGCGGCGTAGTCGACGGGCTCGTCCATGCAAACGTTGAAGGTTTGCTGCTTGGCCTTCGGGTGATCGATGGCGCTGCTGATGGCACTGATGAGGTCGGTGACGTGGACGAAGTTGCGCTTCACGGGCTGGCCGTTCGGGTCGAGCATGATCGGGACGGCGCCGGATTTGTGGTGGGCTGCGGCCTGCTCTTTGCTGACCAAGTCGCCCCAGCGGGGGCCGCCGAACACGTCGTCGCCGAAGGAGAGCTGATACTTAAAATCGTCCTTCTCCATGATCCACGGCGCGCGCAGACAGCAGCCGTTGAGGCCGTACTGGATGTAGTACTGCTCGAGCATCACCTCTTCGAGCACCTTGGAGAGCGCGTAGCAGCCCGGGTAGGCGCTGTGCTTTTGCTGCTCGGTGATCGGCACAGGGTGCGGGAAGAAGAAGTGGCCCATGCCCGCGTCGCCGCCGACCAGCAGGAACTGTTCGAAGACTTGGCTGCTGCGGCAGGCCTCGAGCAGCCAGAACATGCCTTTGACGGCGACGTCCATGATGCTCTCCGGCGTTTCTTTGCTGGTTGCCAGGTGCAGCACGTGGGTCACGCCCGCCACGGCGGCGTCGACGTCGGCGCGGTGCTCGATGGAGCCGGTCACCACCTCCAAACGGGGGCCGGCGGGGAGTTTACGGTTGTGGCAGAGAGCGCGGACCGTAAACGCTTCGAAGCGGGGGTCGGCCAGGAACTGCGCGATGAACGTCTGACCGACTTTGCCGGCCGCGCCGGTGACCAAGATCCGCTTCGTTGAAGTCATGCCTTTGAGTGTGCCCTCGTGCCCGAAATCTTTCTAGAAAGTTCTCCCGGCGCGCTGGCCGCGGCGTATCGCGTGTGAAGTGGGCGCGAGTCTGGCTTGGGTGAGGCCCAGTTGAAGGTCGCGCAGCTGCGCGACCCAAAACCAGGCCTACCCCAGGCCAGCGCTTCCAATGTCACTGGAGGATGGGGGGAGGTGTCGGGCAGTGGGCCGGCAGCGCGTTGTTCCGCGAGGCATGGCGGTGGGCGTCGAGTTCAGGGAGGCGGATTGGTCGGGCCCGCGTGCGCTTGACGCGACCAATCCTGGGCGGTAGGCGTGGCAGCGCTTTGGCCCTCGTCGTTCAGAAATTCGGCGGTACTTCGGTAGCAAATCTTGAGCGCATGCGGCGTGTCGCGGAGCTTGGGCTCCGCGCGCAGCGGGAGGGGCACCAGGTGGTGATGATCGTCAGCGCCATGTCGGGCGAGACGAACCGGCTGCTCGGGTTGGCCCATGAGATCTCGGCGACGCCGGACATGCGCGAGCTCGACTCGCTCGCCTCGACCGGTGAGCAGGTGAGCGCGGCGCTGGTAGCGATGACGATTCAGCAGCTCGGTGGCAAGGCCAGGAGCTTCTTGGGTCATCAGATCAGGATCCAGACGGACGACGCCTTCACCAAGGCGCGCATCGTCAACATCGAGGCCCAGCGGCTGCGGCAGACCGTGGAAGGCGGGCAGATCGCGGTGGTGGCGGGCTTTCAGGGCATCGACCCGGCCGGCAACATCACCACGCTGGGGCGCGGCGGTTCCGACACGACCGCCGTGGCTATCGCGGCTGCGATCCGCGCCGACGTCTGCGAAATCTACACGGATGTTGACGGCGTTTATACGACCGATCCGAACATTTGCCCCGCCGCCCGAAAAATCGATCGCATCAGTTTCGAAGAGATGCTGGAGCTTGCCTCGCTTGGTGCGAAGGTGCTTCAGATTCGTTCTGTTGAGGTCGCCATGAAGTATGGAGTTCCCGTGCACGTACGTTCCTCCTTTAGCGATAGGCCCGGCACGATGGTAGTGGGCGAGGAAGGCCTCGAGTCGGTCGTGGTTTCGGGCGTGGCCTACGACAAGGGAGAGGCGAAGGTGCAGCTGGTCGGCGTGCCGGATAGGCCGGGTGTAGTGGCCAAGATCTTCGGGCTGCTCGCCGAGCAGAACGTGTCCGTGGACATGATCATCCAGAGCCCCTCGCGCGGGGATGGCGATACGACCGATGTGACGTTCACGGTCGCCAAGACCGATTTGACGCGCGTTCGCGAACTCATCGAGACGACGGTAAAGGAGCTTGGAACGGGTCAGGTCGAATACGATCCGGAGATCGTCAAGGTTTCCATCGTTGGCTTGGGCATGCGCTCGCACGCCGGCGTTGCCGCCAAGACGTTCGGCATCTTGGCTGGCGAGGGCATCAACATTCAGGGCATCAGCACCAGCGAGATCAAGATCAGCTGCATTATCGCGGCCAAGTACACGGAGCTGGCCGTGCGCGCTCTGCATGAAGGCTTCGGGCTCGACAAAGCGCCGGGCTGAGTCGCGCCAAGCGCCGGCACAGCGACCGATTTGTTCGCAACCCGCCCCGGCGTAGACCGACAGGCGTTCTATGCGCTTGCGAGCTGGTTTGGGCTGGTTTCTTTGGGTCGGCCTTTCGAGTTGTCGCGACGACGCTCTGCCGTTTGAGGACGCGGCAACGCCCGAAACGCCTTCGGCGGGGCGTGACGGTGCCGTTGAGGCAGGGGCTCCAGGCTGGGTCATGGATCCCGGTCGGGGCGCAGGGGGGACGACCGCGCCCGCAGCCGCCGACGCGACCTCCACCGCTTCAGATGGACACGGCGCCGGCGCTGGACCGCTTTCGCCCGAGGAGTGTCAGGCGGAGCCGGTGACGCTCGCTGAAATCGGCCAGGGCCGCGTGCGCGAGGGGGCCGCGGTGTCGTTGACCGGAGTGCGGGCAAGCTCGCAGAAATTCCTGGTTTCGGCGGCCAAGTCGGGCAGCTGTTTGTGGGGCGCGTTTGTAGCGGACGCCGAGCAGAGCGGCGCAGGCTCGGGCTTGATGCTGGTTTCGTTCGGCCAGGCCCGAGCCGACGGGGAAGAGGCCTGCTTGCCCGGCACCGATGGCCTACCGGACCAGCTCCGCCCTGGCGATCTTCTGGCAGTGCGAGGCACGCTCACGGCCTACGTGCCGCCCGCGTGCGCTGGCGTGGCGCCTGCTGTGCAGCTGCGCGTGGATCCGAGCTGCCCTGTGACCATCGTGGGGCCCGGGGCTCTGCCCGAGCCCGCGACCTTGCCGCTTGAGCTGGCGGCGCGGTTGGCTGCCGGCGTCGATGCCGATTTGCTTCGCGCGTGGGGCGGCGCGCTCGTCCGGCTCGAAGGCGTTTCGGCCGAACGTGACGCGGACGATGGCGATGCGGTGTTCCCGTTCGGCGTCGTGCGTCTGCAGGAGGGCCCGCTCGAGGTGCACTCTCGCCTCTACTACTTTGACCTGAGCGAAGGCGGCCCGCGCGCCCCACAGAAGGCGCCTCACTACGACTACCCGACTCGGTTCGAGAGCCTGACGGGCGTCGTCTTCCTGGATTATTGCTCGTGGGTGCTCGCGCCGCGGGATCGCTGCCGCGATTCAAGCCCCGCGAGCGTCGGCTGTGACTTGCCTTGACCCGCTCGCCCCGCGCTGGGATCGTTCACGCTTGCCTGGTTCCAGCGCTGACTCGCCCGCCGAGAACCCGGTTTTTGCCCCGGTTTGGCAGGCGCGCGTGGCGGTGCCGGCGCCGCTCGGCCAGGCCTTCAGCTACCTGGTGCCCGCGGGCCTGCGCGAGCGCGTGAAACGGGGAGCTCGGGTGCTGTGCGAGCTGGGCAAGCGCAAGGTGCTTGGCATTGTGCTCGACGTCGGCGAGCGCGAGCCGGACTTCCCGCTCGATCGGATGAAGCCGCTGGCGGCCGTGGTCGACACTGAACCCGTCTTGTCGGAGGAGCTGCTCAGCTTCTTGCAGGAGCTTGCGCGCTACTATGTGGCGCCGATTGGCGCCGTGATGGAACTGTCGTTGCCCGCCGTGGAGCGTACCGCGGCCGAGCTGCTCAGGGCTGGGCAAGGAGAGCTCGGCGCGGTCCCGGGCAAGGTGGTGGGGCGTTGGGTACAGTATGTGACGCTCGCGGAACCTCCGCCGGCCGCCGAGGCCCCGCGCGGCAAATCGCAGCCGGTGCTCGAAGCTCTGGCGGGGGGCGCCCTTCAGCTCAGTGAGCTCGAGAAGCGCCTGGCGGGCTCGCGCGCGGTGGTGAAGCGGCTCGCTGAGCTGGGATTCGTGAGCCTTGAACGCCGTGAGCCTCCCGCGGACCCGCTTTTGGGGGGCGTGGTCACGCCTGACGTGGCCCCCGAGCTGACGGCGGCCCAGGCTGACGCGGTGGCGGCGATCAGGGAACGCTTGGACGCGGGCGAGCGCGCGCATTTCTTGCTCGAGGGAGTTACGGCTTCCGGCAAGACCGAGGTGTACTTGCGGGCCTCGGCGCGGGCTCTGGAGCTTGGTCGTGGCGTGATCGTGCTGGTGCCGGAGATCGCGCTCACGCCCCAGCTCGTCGCGCGTTTTCGGGCCCGACTTGGGGATGGTGTGGCGGTTTTGCATAGCGCGCTGAGCGACCCGGAGCGGCACCGGATGTGGCGTGGCCTGCGCAGCGGGCAGCTCAGGATCGCGGTCGGCGCTCGTTCGGCCCTGTTCGCGCCTGTCGCCAACCTGGGACTGATTTGCGTCGACGAGGAGCACGATGGTTCCTTCAAGCAGGAGGATGGCGTGCGCTATCACGCGCGTGACATGGCGCTCTTGCGCGCGCACCGCGCAGGCGCAGTCTGCGTGCTGGGCTCGGCGACGCCATCGCTGGCAAGCCTTGCGTTGGTGCGGGAAGGTCGGCTCACGCCGCTCCGGCTCCCGGCACGGGCTCGTTTGGCCTCAAGCCTGCCGACGGTGGAGATCGTCGACCTTCGCCGGGTGGGTCCCGGAATTGCTGGAGAAAAGCTGCTCTCGCTGCCCTTGACCCGCGCGCTGGAGCAGGTTCTCGCCGCCAAACAACAGGCGATTCTGTTCCTGAATCGCCGTGGATTTTCGCCTAGTTTGGTATGCGAGGCTTGTGGTCACATCGCTGAGTGCCCGCATTGCTCGGTCAGCCTGACCCTGCATCGCGCCGGCCGGGAGCACGTGGTCTGTCACTATTGCGACTACACGACGCCAGTGCCGGCGCGTTGCCAGAAGTGTAGCTCGAGCGAGCTCGGCGAGGAGGGTGCTGGCACGGAGCGCATCGAGGCTCTGTTGGCGGAGCGCTTCCCGCATGCCCGGATCGGCCGGCTCGATCGCGACGTGGCCGCCGGCATCAAGAGCGAGAAGGTGCTGGCCAAGATGCGTTCCGGAGAGCTCGACATTCTGGTCGGTACCCAGATGGTCACCAAGGGTCACGATCTGCCCAACGTGACGCTGGTCGGTGTCCTCAACGCCGATGCCGCGTTGTCCATGCCGGACTTTCGGGCGGCCGAGCGCTGTTTTCATTTGCTCGTCCAGGTGGCGGGGCGCGCGGGCCGCGGGGATGCGAAGGGTCAGGTGATCATTCAGACTCGCTCGCCGGACCATCCCGCCGTGGCGTTTGCCGCTACCCACGACGTAGCCGGTTTCGTCGAGCAGGAGATGGCCCTGCGCGAGGAGCTCAACTATCCGCCCTTCTCCCGGCTGGCGCTGGTGCGACTCGACGCCATTCAGGAGCCCCGCGCCAGGGGAGCGGCTGACAGGCTCGCGCGCATTGCGCGACTGGCCGCCCCAGGCGTTGAGGTGCTGGGGCCCGCGCCGGCCCCGCTACTCCGCTTGCGCAATCGTTTCCGCTACCGCTTCCTGGTCAGGTCGAGCGACCGCGCCTTGCTGCGCGCGGCGCTCCTGGCGGTAGCGCGGGCGCCGGCGGACCACCGCGTGCGCGTAGCTATCGACGTGGACCCCGTGAATATGCTGTAAGGAAGCGGTGAGGCTGAGCGCGTGTTTTCCCGGTGTCGTGGCGGCGCTCGCGCTTTGCGGAGTGCCGCGCGCGGCGCAGGGCTTCGAGCGGCAATGGCACCTCGGCGGAGGCGCCGGGCTCAGCACCCTGAACGACGCGTCGCTTGGTCCGGCCCTCAATCTGTACGGCGCCTACGGGCTCTCCGACGTGTTTGACGCGCGACTCGAACTCACGGCGCGCGGCTACTCGTTCCTCGAGGAGCTGAACCCCCACGGGCTCTCGGCCATGGCTGGCGTTGCCTACAAGCTTGACGTTATTCGCTGGGTGCCTTGGGCGGGGCTCTACGTTGGCTACCAAGGCTTCCTGGGTGTGCCCCGCCCGGACACGCCTTTTCGCCAGCACGACCTAGCCGTCGCGCTGGGGCTCGGGCTCGACTACGCCGTCAGTAGACCACTCGGGCTGGGCGTCACGCTTCGCTACGACCAGACGCTGCGCGAGGTCGAGGGCCGCACCTTCGACGCGCTCGTTCGGGCCGAGTACCGATGGGGTTGGTAGGCGCCAGTCTGGGGCGGCGCTGGCCAGGCCTTGCGATGCTAGCGCTTTCGCTGCCCGCGTTACTGGAGTGTCGCAGCCAACCGGAGGGCCAACGACCCAAGACGACCCCGCTGGCCTCCGCGCGCCCGGGCGGACAACTCGCGCTCAAGAGCAGCGCCACCGCCCCGCAGTCAGTGCCCGCCGAGCCGCTGCCCTGGGCGGAGGCGCTGCGCTCCGAGCGCTTCGAGGAGGCAGAGCGAGCCTTTCAAGCCCTGCCCAGCGATGCGGCGCAGCACGCGGAGGTGCGGTTCGCCTGGGCGAGAACGCGACTTGCTCTCGGTCAGCCAGCTTCGGCGGTCGCGCTCCTGGTGGGCCTCGAGCAGTCGCTGCCCGCGCTGGCGACGCAGGTGGTCGAGCTTCGGGTTAAAGCTATGCTCATCGCTGGGCCACCCGCTGACGCGGCCAAGCAGCTGGAGCAGCAGAGTGATCCGACGTCGCTCGGCGCGGCCGCCCACGCGTGGTTGGCCGCGAACGAGCCCGAGCGCGCCTTCAGGCTCGCGGAGCGAGGCCTCGCCGGACTCGCCAAGGGGCGTGCAGCCGGCGAGCGAGAGAGGTCGCTGCGGTTGGCGCGTGGACTCGCCGCCATGCGCCTTGGAAAGATCGGGCTTTCCGCCTCCGATTTTCGGTTCCTATGCGTTGAGGCGGCGCTTTCGGACGAGGCCAAGACGGCCGTGGCCAAGCTCGCCGAGCTGGGCGAAAAGGCGTCGCTCGCGCCCGCCGATCGCTTGCGCCGCGCCCGCTCGCTCGCGGCGGCCGGCAGAGTGGCGGAGCTCGAGTCCGAGCTCGCTATCATTGAGCCGCTCGGCGCTCGTTTGACCAAGCCCGGCGTGTTCGCTTCCCTGCGCGGGATGGCGCTGTTCGCTGCGCGGGGCGACTACCTGGCAGCCGAGAAACTGTTCCAGAAGGCGAGCCAGCTCGGCACGGAAGACGCCGCTAAGGAGCTTTACTACGTCGCACGCTGTCGGGCGCGTGCTCAGGACGACCGCGGGGCAGAGGCCGGTTTTCAGCAGGTGATACGGCGCTTTGGAACCACGCCCTGGGCCGAGCAGGCCGAGCTTTCGATCGCTCGTATTCATCTGACCGCCGGCGCCTTCGCCAAGGCCGTGACGGCGTACGGCGCCTACCTCGGCAAGCGTGGCGGCAAGGCGCGCTTCATCGACGACGCGAACTACGAACGCGCCGTGGCGCTGCTGGCAGCGGGTCAAGCCGCGCTCGCAACTCCGCTGTTGGAGCGACTCGCGGCCCGCACCAAGGACCTGCGCTTTGAGGCGCGCCTGCGTGAACTCTTGGCCGTCGCTTTGCTGTCGCAGGGGAAACGTGATCAGGCGGTGGCCGCCTTTCAGGCGGTGGTGCGGAATTACCCTCTATCCTTTGCAGCGCTCGTGGCAGGCGCGAGGTTGCGCTCGCTTTCCGCTTCTGTGCCGGCTTGGCTCACGCCGGCCGGCGCTGGGCTCGCGCCGTCGTTGCTCGAACTCAAGCTGCCACCAGAAGTGGCGCTGCTGCATCGCCTGGGACTCGATAGGGACGCGGCGGCTGCCATGGCGGACGACGAGCCGCGGCTGACCCGGAGTCACGCGCCCCGCTCCGGCGAGGCATTGTGCGAGCTCTACGGTCAGCTCGATGTGGCGGAGCGCCGCTACGCCATTGGTCAGGACGCCGCGACCCGCGCTGGTCTCGACCGCGCGCCGGGCCCGCGCTCGCGCTGGATGTGGGACTGCGTTTACCCGCGCCCTTACCCGAAGCTCGTGAGCGATGCCGAGCGCGGCCTGCTGCTGCCTCTGGGTTTGCTCTGGTCGGTGATGCGTCAAGAAAGTGGTTTTCGAGCGGGCGTGCGTTCGCCGGTCGGCGCCGTCGGCTTGCTGCAGCTGATGCCGGCCACCGCGGACAAGGTCGCCGCGGAGCTGGGCGAAAAATTTGACCCTGCCGTGCTCACGCGGGCCGACGCCAGCGTGCGCTTCGGCGCCTTCTACCTGCGAAAGTTGCTCGACACGTTCCAGGGCAACGTGCCCCTGGCCCTGGCCGCCTACAATGCCGGACCGCAGGCGGTGCAGCGCTGGCTGACAGGGGCGGAGGGACTCGAGCTTGACCTATTCGTCGCGCGGATTCCCTACGATGAGACGCGAGGTTACGTTGAGCGCGTGCTCGGGAACCACGCGCGCTACGCTTACCTGGTGGGCGGAGAGGAAGCGGTGCCGTTCCTCGAGCTAGCTCTGCCCAAGCCGGCCTCGCTCCCAGAAAATTCTTACTAAGGAAGCTCGCGCAGGAAGCAACCGCGGCAGCGCTGGGCCGAGGGGTGGGGGTGCTCGCTAGTTTGCGGGCCAGAACAAGGGGGAATGAAGGCGTGACCGACCCGGTAGCCACTTGTCGTCCACATTTTCCGGTCCGACCGGAGCAGATCAGTCCGGATTGGGTTGTCCACCTGGCGGCGCAGCGCGCCCGAGTGGACCGCGAGTGCGAGCCGGTTCCCTGCTTGGGGCCCTCCTTCGAGCAGGTCAAGCTGGAGCAGCAGACGGCCGTAGGCGACCCGGTGTCTAGCCTGGTTCGGAAGGCGGGCGGCATGAGCGAGGGCGAGCTGTTCGCGGTCGCTCGCCAGGTGGCCAAGGGCAATCCCGGGCCACTGCCAGTGATCACGGCGGTCGAGAAAGTCCTGGTCTCCTTCATCGCGCAGGCTCACCACGAGGGCAACGAGCTCAGGCTCGCGCGGATTCGTGACGCGAAGACCAGCGCCTTTCTGCTGCTGGCCGCTCCCGCGCTTCCACCCGAGTTCGTGAGTGCCGCGCTGCGTGCACGCTCGCGTGGAGCGGCCGAGGCCCCGAAGATATTGGCTAACCTCAGCAGCGTGCCCGGTCTCCAGGAGCGCCTCACTCAGGCCGTGCAGCGAGGTGTGGCCCAAGGCCGAAGCTCCGCAACCGAGTTGGCTCTGCGAACGCCGGCAGACTTGGCAGCGCTCTTGGCGCGCGCGAAGGACATCGTTCCCGGGGCACCAGGCAAGCCGCTCTCCGTCACCGACCAGCAGGCGGCTGACTTCGCCCAGAAC
>JANNWK010001207.1:0-3914 GCA_031408355.1 Myxococcales bacterium | reverse complement strand
GTGCTGTCGACCGCGCTGTTCGGACGCCCGGCGTTCAAGAACGTGATCGTCAACGGCATGATCCTGGCCGCAGATGGCAAGAAAATGTCGAAGCGTCTCAAGAACTACCCCGACCCAAACGACGTGATGCGAGACTACGGCGCCGACGCGCTGCGCGCCTATTTGATCGACAGCGCCGTTGTGCGGGCCGAACCGATGAAGTTCGGCAAGGACGCCAGCGACACCAGCGGCGAGTGCGTCAAGGAAACCGTGCGTCTCGTGGTGCTCCCCCTCTGGAACGCCTACGTCTTCTTCACCACCTACGCGGTGGCAGACGGCTGGTCGCCGACGCCAGACGCGCTTACGCTGCGCCCGGTTTCGGATCTGGACCGCTACATCCTGAGCCGCGTCGAACGCTTCGTGGCCGAGCTGACTCGGGAGTACGAGAGCTACGAGCTGTCCAACTTGATCCCGGCCTTCACGCGCCTGTGCGACGACCTCAACAATTGGTACATCCGGCGCGGGCGTAGGCGCTACTGGCGCGCCCGCAGCGAGAGCACGGCAGGTGACCAAGACAAGCACGAAGCCTACTCGACCCTGCTGCGCGTGCTCACCACGCTTTCGCGCGCCATGGCCCCGGTGATGCCGTTCTTCACTGAGTATTTGCACCAGCGCCTGCTCGTGGATTCGGGCCTGGCGCTCGCTGGCGACAGCGTGCATGCGCAGCCATTCCCGAAGGCGGACAGCTCATTTATCGATCTGGAGCTTGAACGCCGTATCGAGACCGCGCGCTCCGCCATCGCTCTCGGTCTCGTCATCCGTGAGCGCGAAAAGCTGGGCGTCAGGCGCCCCCTACAGCGAGTCACCGTCGGCAGTCCTGACCCCGCCGTGCGCGAGGCCGTCGAACAGATGGCGGACGCGCTGCGAGGCGAGCTCAACGTCAAGGAGGTCGTCACTATCGCGGACGACTCTGCGCTCTGCCGGCTCTCCGCCAAAGCCAACTTCAAGCGCCTGGGCAAGCGTCTCGGATCCAAGATGAAGGCAGTCGCAGCCGCGGTCGAGGCGCTGGGTCCGGCCGAAATCGCCAGCTTGGAACGCGGCGACAGCCTCGAGCTCGAAGGAGAACGGCTCTCTGCCGAAGACGTCCATTTGTCGCGTCAGGCCGAGCCCGGCAGCGCCGCCGAGAGCCACGGCGGGATCACCGTGGTGCTCGACACGAACATCACGGACGAGCTGGCCGCCGAGGGCCTGGCCCGCGAGCTCGTCAGTCGCATTCAGAACCTGCGAAAATCCGCCGAACTCTCGATCAGCCAGAGGATTGCCTTGGCCATCGACGCGGCCGGCCCTGTCTCGAAAATGCTGGAAATTCCCGAGCTACGTGAGCTCATCCTGCGCGAAACGCTGGCACTCGGGCTCACCACGGCCCCCCGCGAGCACTTCCCAGAAGCCGCCACCATCAAAGAAGAGATCATCGACGGCGAGAGCTTCGCGCTCGGTCTCGTGCCTGCCTGACGCGAGGCCCACCGGCTTCGTGCCTAATATTTTTCCGGCTTGAGCAAGCGCTGTAGCGCCACCGGCTCCAATCCACGCAGGAGGGCAATGTTGCGTTCGTAGATGGAAGAAGCGTCCGGGAACGCAGCGACCGCGCGGCTTACGCTCGCCTCGCGCAGCAGATGCAGCGTCGGGTACGGGGAGCGGTTCGTCGCATTCGCGGCGTCGTTCAGATCGGCGCCGGCGAAACAGTAGTCGGGGTGGAAGCTGGCCAACTGCAACACGCCCTCCAGTCCCAGCTGGGCAAGCCGTGCCTCTGCATCACCCAAGAAATCGTTGTGATCGAGAAAATCCCCGAACACGGCGGGATGGACGAGCAACGTCGTGTCGACGAGTTCCGGATCCGCGGCGGCCAGCGCGCGGAGCTCTTGTTCAAGCTCGCTCAACAGCGCCTCGCCCGTCTGGGCGAGGCTCTCGACGTAGCGGATCTGTCCCTTTTTCTCGACAGCCTTGGCAAACGGGCAAAGATTGAGGCCGATGACCACGCGCTCGACCCAGAGCCGCGTGGCTTCTAGCGCGTAAGACGGGCTGGCGTTCATAGACATGCGGGGCAGTGGCGGCCCGAGCCGCCAGCGTCTTCGACGTGGCGGTTCGGGCCGTGAGCTGGCAGCTCACTCAGTAGCGGTACTGCTCGGGCTTGTACGGGCCGTCGACGGAGACGCTGAGGTACTGCGCCTGCTTAGCCGTGAGCGTATCCAGCCTCACGTTCAGCTTGCCCAGGTGGAGGCGCGCCACCTTCTCGTCGAGCTTCTTCGGCAGAATGTGCACGCCCGCTGAGAGCTTCTCGGTGAAGATAGCGATCTGCGCCAGGACCTGATTCGTGAAGCTGGAGCTCATCACGAAACTTGGATGGCCCGTTGCGCAGCCCAAATTCACCAGCCTGCCCTGCGCCAGGATGGTCAGTCGTTTGCCGTCCGGGAAGACGAAGTGATCCACCTGAGGCTTGATGTTCTCCTCCTTGATGTCCTTCTGGGCCTTCAGCCAGGCCATGTCGATCTCGCTGTCGAAGTGGCCGATGTTGCAGAGAATCGCCTCGTTCTTCATGGCCTGCATGTGTTTGCCCGTGACGACGTCACAGCACCCGGTCGCGGTCACGAAGATATCGCCGGCGGCAGCGCACTCGTCCATCGTCCGAACCTCGTAGCCCTCCATGGCCGCTTGCAGCGCACAGATCGGATCGATCTCCGTGATGATGACGCGCGCACCCAAGCCGCGCATGGCCTGAGCGCAGCCCTTGCCGACGTCGCCGTAGCCAGCCACAACCGCCACCTTGCCGGCAAACATCACGTCCGTGGCGCGCTTGATGCCGTCGGTCAGCGACTCA
The DNA here is from genome assembly GCA_031408355.1 of Myxococcales bacterium. Taxonomy (GTDB): domain Bacteria; phylum Myxococcota_A; class Polyangia; order Polyangiales; family Polyangiaceae; genus PMG-095. Next base: position 1,060 of record JANNWK010001207.1, on the reverse strand, counting down.
CGGCATCCGTACAGATTGTCGAACTTGCTCTTGGTCACCGAGTCATTCACGTTGATGGCGGGGCACTTCAGCTCGCCCTTTCGGAACATCTCGTAAAGCCGGTGCACACCGGTCGTCGTCTCTTCGCTGATGCCGCGGATCGGATCGGAGCCCGAGAAGAGCATTGGATGCTTATCGTGGATCCAAATCGTCAGATCGCCGCCGTCGTCGAGGATCATGTTCGGACCCTTGCCGCCCTGAAACGCGAAAATCTGCTGTTCGAGGCACCAGTCGTACTCAGGCTCGGTCTCGCCCTTCCAGGCGAAAACCGGCACGCCGCTGGCCGCGATCGCCGCGGCGGCGTGGTCCTGGGTCGAGTAGATGTTGCACGACGTCCAGGTCACCTCAGCGCCAAGCGCCGTCAACGTCTCGATCAGGACAGCCGTTTGGATCGTCATGTGGAGACAGCCAGCGACGCGCGCGCCCTTGAGCGGTTGACTCGCGCCGAACTCGGCGCGCAGCGCCATCAGCCCTGGCATCTCGGTTTCGGCGATGCGTATCTCTTTGCGACCCCAGGCGGCGAGCGACATGTCGTGCACGCGGTAGAAGTTGCCCTGCTCCGTGGGGATCAGCGTCTTCTCTAGGGTGGACTTCTTCTTTTGAACTTCGGAAACGACACTCTGAGTCATCTTCTTCTTACCTTTCACAGCCGACGTCCGCCGCCTGGGCGGAGCGTCAGAACCTCGTCACTGCGCGTCGGGTCTGGTGGCGATCAAGAGCTGCCAGCCCACGTGTCCATCGCTCGCGGCCGCCGCGTAGCTGCGCGGGATCGGCACCACCTTGGCGTCGATCAAGCCGGCGTCTCTGCTCAAGCCGAGCAGCTCATCCGCTTCAAATCCTAGCCAGACATCGGCCTGCGCATCGCGCAGCTGTTCGTCGGTGTGGCGCGCGTAGTCGATCACCAGCAGCCTGCCGCCAGGGCGGAGCAGGGCTGCTAGCTCGCCCAACGCCACCCGCGGTAGCGGCGCGTGGTGAAGCACCCTCGCAGCGAACACCACGTCGGCCCCGACACCGACCGACG
>JANNWK010001206.1:0-3013 GCA_031408355.1 Myxococcales bacterium | reverse complement strand
GGACCGCTTCCGGTTGCGAGGGTAGGACTACGTCCGGTGGTTCTGCAAGCCCCGCCCGCATGACGGACCCACAGAGTGTGTCGTCGAGCGGGCCACCGCGCGCTGCGAGGCTGACCTCCTTCACCCCGAAAGGAGGCCCTCGATGGCCGACGACGAGAGGCGCGACCGGCGCCATGAGATGGCGCTGTTGCGCTACCAGATGATCAGCCCCTACATCGCCATGAGCCCGCCGCGCGGGCAGCGCCGCGTGATGCTCGAGCACCTCGCGAGCAAGCCGTGGCGCGACCCCGACGGCGTGCTGATGACGGTCAGCGCCGAGACGCTCCGCGCGTGGGTGCGTCGCTATCGCCATGGTGGCGTCGACGCGCTCCGCGACAAGCCACACCCCTCCCGCGGCACCCTCGCGCTCACCACCGAGCAGGTGGACCTCATCCTCGCCCTCAAGCGTGAGGTCCCTGAGCGCTCGCTCGACCAGCTGATCCGCATCACCGAGTCCATGCTGCTCGCCCCCACCAGCGTGCTCCGGCGGAGCACCGTGCACCGCGTGCTGCAGCGTGCCGGGATGAGCGCGCGGCCAAAGTCCCAGAGCGACCGCAAGGACCTCGACCGCTTCGAGGCGCTCGCGCCGAACGACCTCTGGCAGTCCGACATGCTGCACGGGCCGTGGCTCGTGGACCCGGCGACGGGCAAGGCACGGCGCGCGAAGTTCTACGGGTTCCTCGACGACCACAGCCGGCTCTTGCTGTATGGTCGATTCGCGTTCGCGGAGGCGCTCCCGCACCTCGAGTTCGTCATGCGACGGAGTCTGCAGAAGCGAGGCGTTCCGCGCCGAGTCTACTACGACAATGGCAAGGTCTACCGGTCGGGGCACATGCGTCACATCGTGGCGGAGATGGGGATCGCGCCGATCGTGCACACCGAATCCTATCGACCCGAGGGGCACGGCAAGATCGAGGCGTTCAATCGGCTGCTGCGCAGCTCGTTCATCGCGGAGCTCGCGGCGTCGGGTGTGACCACCCTCGATGCGCTCAACGAGGCGTTCCTCGCGTGGGCGGACCAGGACTACAACCAGCGAGTGCACTCGGAGATCGGATGCACGCCGCTCGAGCGCTGGACCGCTGCCGCAGGCAAGGTCCGCTACGCCGATGAGGCGAAGCTCCGCCGTGCGTTTCGCTGGAAGGAGCACCGCACACCCGACAAGTCAGGGCTCTTCTCGTTGCTCGGCGTGCGCTACCAGGTCGGCTCTGAGCTCGCGAAGCGGCGCATCACCGTGTACTTCGACCCGGAGGTGCTCGACGAAGTCGAGGTCCACCACCAAGGCGAATTCATGGAGCGCGTCCGACCCTTCGAGGTCCGTGAGCATCGACGCCCCAAGCCGAAGCCCAAGAGCGATGACGAGATCGTGGCGATGACCTCGACGGCGGCCGCGACGAAGCCCGCGGCTGACTACCTCGGGTTCCTGGTCGAGAAGCGGCGCGCCGAGTTCGTCACGGCGAATCCGACGCGGACCGCGCCCAGCATCACCGAGGTCGACATCGCGACCGACCCCGAAGCGCTCGACGAGGCCGTCCGTGCAGAGTGCGACAGCGCCATCGTCGCGCTCCTCCGCGAGCACCTCGACGCAGACGCGTTCGACGACGACTCCGCCCGCGAGCTGCTCCGGCGCTACGGACCCTTCGACCTCGACTTCGCGGAGCGCGTCCTCGGCCGCACGCTCGAACGCGAGCGCCCAGACCATCACGTCGGCTTCTACATCGAGGCGCTCCGCGCCGCGCGCGAGGAGGCGCGAGCATGACCACCGTGACCCCCGAGGCAAACCAACGTCGGCGTCTCCGCGCGCACTTCGGCTTCTCCAATACGCCCTTCCACAAGGCCATGAAAGCCGCCCTGATGTACGACTCCGTCAGTCAACGCGAGCTCCTCGCCGGGCTCGACATGTGGCTCGAGGTCGGCGGCATCGCGTGCGTCTCCGGGGACAGTGGCGTCGGCAAGAGCATCACCCTGCGGCGCTTCGTCGCCGGTCTCGACCCCCGCCGCCATCACCTCGTGCAGTTCACCTACCTGCCCGGCACGGTCCCCGGATTTCTCCGCTCCATGAGCCGCGCGCTCGGCCTACCGATGCGAGTGCACGGCGCCGACCTCTTCGATGCAGCCCGTGACCACCTCGCTTCGTTCGAGGCCGCCAACGGCCCTCACCCGGTCGTCCTCATCGATGACGCCGAGGGGCTCTCCGCGCCCGTCCTCGACGCGCTCCGACGCCTCACCACCCACGACCTCGACGGCGAGCAGCGCTTCAGCGTCCTGCTCGCCGGCACCGACGACATCACGCGCACCCTCCGCGCGCCATCGCTCGAATCCCTACGCTCCCGCATCACGTATGCGCACGCGCTGCGCCCCTTTACCCTCGAGGACACCCGCAACTACCTGCGCTTCCACCTGCAGCGCGCCGACGTCGACGCCGCCCTCATCTCCGACGACGCCGCCCGCCACATCTTCGTCTCTAGCCGGGGCAGGCCTCGTCACATCAACCAGCTCGCCCTGCATGCACTCATCGCTGCTGCCGCCAACGGCCGCGACGCGATCGACGGCAAGTTCATGCAGCAGCAAATCGAGGACCACCCCCTCTACCGCGGAAAGACCCGCGACTCCCCCACCTGAGCAAGCCCGACGTGGGACGCGCGCCTGGCGGCGCGTCCCACGTCGCTCGTGCTTGGGACGCTCCCCGCACGCGTGTCCCGTCCCGGTCCTCGCCCGGTAGCCGCGCGCGGGATGGGACACGGGCGCGCACCACATCCCACGCTTCGTACCGGGTGTTCGCGCTGGGACTCAAGTGGGCGATTGTCGTGAGACAGGACACCGCGAGTTCGTACTCGCGAAGTTGGCAGGTTGTGACCGACGCTCATCGTCGATTCGCGGTGGGCGTCAAGGCCGTCAGTTCGTCCTCGATTCCAACGGGGCCGCAGACTCGGATGGCCTCGCTCCCCATATGGTCTTCGTTCTGCTCGAACCCCCG
>JANNWK010001205.1:0-3470 GCA_031408355.1 Myxococcales bacterium | reverse complement strand
GGCGAAAGGACCGCTCGCATCAGTCGCGTCGCAAGTTTCTGGCGGGCGTGATGAGTGGCTTTCACGAGCGGCTCCGGCGCGAGCGTCAGGCGTGCCAAGCCGAGGGCCTGATCTGGGTTGGGGACCCAGCGCTCGCTGGTTACTTTCGCAGGCGGCATCCGCAGGTGCGTTGGGCGCGCCATGCCGTTTCGAGTCGAGACGAGGCCTACCTCCGAGGCCAGAGGGCCGGCCAAGAGATTGTGCTCCATCGCGGGGTGAAGTCCGGCAGCGCGGGCGTTGTCCGGCAGTTGCCCGGGCGGACGCCCGCTCGATAGGGGCACTTCACGCCTTCTCGCCTGGGTAGTGCGTTCTCCTACCTTGGGTGCGGTTACGCCCGGGCGGGGACGGCCGTCCCTCCGTGCTGGAGCGTGTTACCAGGATGCTCGACTCTAGCAGCGAAGCTTTTCAGAATGTGTCCCGCGTGACCGCAGAACCCGAGACAGAGGCGAGCCAGGGGCTCGTCGGCACCCTGCTGGCGGGGCGCTATCGCATCGAGCGGCTGCTGGGCTCCGGGGGCATGGGCGCCGTGTATCGCGCCGAACACGTGCTGATGCGCAAGGCATGCGCGGTCAAGGTGCTGCATCCAGAGATGACTCAGGTCCCGGAGGTGGTAGCTCGCTTCGAGCGCGAGGCGGTTGCCGCGGCTCGCATCGAGCATCCCAACGTGGCCGCTGCGACCGACTTCGGCCAGCTCGAAGACGGCTCCTTCTATCTCGTGCTGGAGTTCATCGAGGGTCAGAGCCTGAGCCGCCGCGTCGCTGACGAGGGGATCTTGCCCGAGGAGCGCGCACTGCTCATCGCCCGGCAGATCGCCGAAGCGCTGGCTGCGGCGCACGCAGCCGGCATCATTCATCGCGACTTGAAGCCAGACAACGTGATGCTGGTGACCAAGGATGGTTCGCCGGATTTCGTCAAGGTCTTGGACTTTGGCATCGCCAAACTGGCTCTAGAAGGCCCGGGTGAGACTCAGCAGGTGCTCACCCGGCTCAATACGGTGATGGGCACGCCCGAGTACATGGCGCCGGAGCAGGCACGGGGCGATCCCGCCGATGCTCGCGCCGACATCTATACGGTCGGGGCCATTCTTTTCGAGATGCTGTCGGGCACCTCGCCGTTCCGCCACGAGGAGTTCGTGGTGGTGCTCTCCCGGAAGCTAACCGAGGACGCCCCGGCGCTGCCGGCTTCTGTTTCAGCCGCCACCCAGGCCATGGTCGCGCAGCTGCTGCGCCGGTCGCCCGACGAGCGGCCTCAGAGCGCGGCGGAGGTTGTCCTTCGCATTGACGCCATCTTGGGCTATTCGCCGGCTCCCGCCAGTCTGGCGTTCGCGCCGATCTCGGGGCAGCTTTCCCGAAATGTTCCGAAGGTTGCGGAGCTGGGGCCCGCGCACGCCCACACCCTGGTCGCCCTGCCGGCCGCAGCCGAGCCAGCTTGGCCGGGTCACTTGCGCCAAGCGCTGGAGCGTGTGCGGAGCATGGCCAGCGTCACGGTCCCGCTCGGAGCCTGGCGAGTCCCGCTGGGGTGGGTCGGCGGCGCGCTCTTGGGCTTGCCGCTCTTGTTGGCGCTCGGCTTTTCCGCCGCCTTCTCTGGTGCTGAGTCGGCCTTGCCCGACGCAAGCGTGAGCGCTCCGCCGCCGCCCGAGACCATCGCTCTAGCCGGGTTGATGAAGCGCGCCGAACAGGGCGAGGGACCGGCGCTCGATCAGTTAGCGGCCGATACCCGGACGGCCAAGAGCTCGGCGGCGCTGGGCTCGCTTGGGCGCGGCTACTTCAAGCTTGGCAAGATGGAGGCTGGGCTGCGCGCGTATCGGACAGGAGCGCAGCTCGACGCGAAGTTCGCGCAGCTTCCGCAAGTTGTCCCAGACGTGCGCAGCGCTAGCAAAAGTAGCGATGCGCTGATTCAAGGGCTGGCGCTGGAGCTGGCCGTGGAGCTGGGTCCGACCGGTGCCGACTTGCTCTATGAGATCTGGGATGGCTCGCGCGCGACCAACGCTGCGCTCGCCAAACAGGCCAAGCGCCTCCTGGACGGCGAGGCGGTGCAGAAGAACGCGAGCCCCGCGTTGAAGGTGGCCCTCGACCTACCCAAGGCCAAAGCCGAAGGCTGTTCGGCCGTGAAGAAGCTGCTCGGTGCCGTCCTCGAGAGCGGAGATGCTCGCTCGCTGCCGACCCTTTCCAAGCTCACGGAGCGGCGGGGTTGCGGCTTTCTTGGTCTGAGGGATTGCTTCGGTTGCCTCAGAACCGGGCAGGATTTCGCCAAGGCACAGAAGGCCGCTGCCGCTCGAGCGGCTCCGCGACTCGGAAGCTAACTATATAAAAGTGCTTCGAAAATTAGGGTGCTGTGCGGCCCGGGCTTCCACTCGTCGGAAAGTCGAGACAAGGTCCGCCGCCGCGCAGGTCCCCGATGGGACGGCAAGCGTCGGCATTCTCCCCCGCAAAGCCTCATGTCCCAAGCCGATTCATTCCAAGAGCTGCTGCAAAAACGGATCGCCATTATCGACGGCGCGATGGGTACGACGATTCGTACCTATGGGATGACCGAACAGGACATCCGCGCCGAGCGCTTCAAGGGCTCGACTAAGGATCTTCTCAACAACGGCGATCTGTTCTCGCTCACGCAGCCCAAGATGATCTGCGACATCCACCGGCGTTTCCTGGAGGCGGGCGCGGATATCATCGAGACGAACACGTTCGGCGCCACCAGCATCACGCAGAGCGAGTTCTTCGTGGACGATCCGCGAGAGCGCGGCGGCCGCAAGGATCCGGATTTCTACCAGAAGATCGTCGAAGACAAGTTTCTGAGTGAGCTGGCTTGGGAGATCAACGAACAGTCCGCGCGTCAGTGCCGCGAGTGGGCCGATCGCGTCGCTAACCAGGACGGCAAGCGTCGCTACGTCGCGGGCGCACTCGGGCCACTGACTGTATCCCTCTCCAACTCACCAGACGCGGACGACGCTGGATTTCGCGTGGTCACGTTCGACCAGGTGAAGCGGGCCTACGTCGAGCAGGTGCGCGCGCTGATTGCCGGCGGTTCAGATCTGCTGCTAGTCGAGACTATTTTCGATTCGCTCAACGCCAAGGCAGCGCTCGTCGCGATTCAGGAAGTCTTTGCGGAGGACGGCCGGTTGCTGCCGATCATGATCTCTGCGGCCGTGGGTCGCGGTGGGGAAACCATGATCTCGGCCCAGACGATCGAGGCCTTCTGGACCTCTGTCAAACACGTCAAGCCCGTGGCGGTGGGCTTGAACTGCTCGCTGGGTCCCGACCTGATGTATCCGTTCTTGAGCGAGCTTTCGGCCAAGGCCGACGTAGCGATCTCTTGCTATCCTAACGCTGGACTGCCCAATCCGCTTTCGGTGACCGGGTTCGATCTAGAGCCCGCGGACATGGCGCGGTTTCTCACCGAGTTCGCGGACGCAGGCCTGCTCAACATAGCCG
>JANNWK010001204.1:0-4453 GCA_031408355.1 Myxococcales bacterium | reverse complement strand
CCGGCCGCCAGCAGCCGCGTAAGCGTCGCTAGCCCGCCCCGAAAGTCACGGTCCCCATCCTCTTGGATCAATTCCATCGCCGGGTTCAGGTGGATGCACAGGGCGTCGGCGCCCACGGCCCCGACCAGATCCTGGATCTGCTCGGTCGACATTTGCGCCGCCTGCACGATGCCGAGGTTGCCCAACAAAAGCGCACTGGGCGCGACGTCGCGCACGGCGTACGTGACGGCCCGGGCCGGCTGCTTGTGCATCGCCCGCTGGCTGCCCAGCCCGAACGCGTAGCCGCGCTCCTCCGCGATCGACGCAAGCTCCTTGTTGATGCGCTCCGCCCGCTCGCTGCCTCCGGTCATCGCGGCGATCAGGATCGGCGCGCGCAGGCGCTTCCCCAAAATCACGGCCGAGGTGTCGATAGCATCGAGGTTGAGCTCAGGCAGCGCGTCGTGCACGAGCCTGACGCACTCGAACAGCGTCGTCGTTCGCTTGAAGCCAACATCACCGCTGGTGGTCAAGTCCAGGTGATCGTCCTTGCGTCGCGAAATGTCCGCCATGAGCTTCAGCTGCTTTCTCGCACGCCTTGAGGCCTGCTGCTAGGGCCAGTACACCTACGGGGCACGCCAAAGCCACGACAGCGTGGGCAACGTGGCAAGTCGCGCGGGCCCGGACGTTCCAGGCGGGTCGCAGGCGATCGACTATACGGCGTTCGACCTGCCAAGGCGGGTGACCAGCGGCAGCGCCGTTCGGCAAGGAAGTGGGCTCGACGCTCCCGCTCACTTTTTCGCGCATCATGCGCCACACCAAAGCGCGGCGACCCCATGCACTGATTGAGGGCGAGCCCGCTTGGCGGGTCTTCATGCCCAAGCTGTAGCCTTTTCTCTTTAGTAGCCCCGCGAGAAGGTAGTTAGACTCCGGGAGGTGTTGACCTCGCTCCAAACCCTGCTGCGCCTGGCCACTCTGCGGCGGCTGGGCGTTTTCATTTTCGCGCTGGCGACGCTGCTCTCGGCCGCCGGCACCGCGTCGGCGTCCCAGTGGGCCGCCTCCTTCACTACCAGAGAAGCGACGTCTCTCACGTTGGCTTGGAAGCGGGGGCCGGCTACCAACGCGGTCGGCGTGCCCGCGCCTGTGTTCGTCTACGATTCGCCGCAAGCCCAAGGTCAGGCCACGAGTACGACGGACCGATCGCCTGGAGCGGCGAGTGACGTCCGGCGCCTAGCCCCGGGGATACCGTTGCGACTGGCTTCCGCAACTTGCGTCGAAGACTTGCGCGGCCCGACGCCGCCGGAGCTGTACTCGGCATCGGCGAGGGAGCAGCGCCTTGCCGCAAGGGGGGCAGCAGGTCTAGCTGAGCGAGCAGCAGCAGCGGGGGCTCGGTACCCGAAGCAGGTGGAGCAGGCGTTGAGGATGACACCGCAGCAACTGCAGAAGTCGGTCACGTCGTTCATCGACAACATCGCGAAGCATCAAGAATTCTTAAAGAACCCGCAGTCACACGTGCCGAACTGGAACCAGCTCAGCCCCCAGCATCAGCAGAGTCTGATTCACCATTGGAACAACGACATCGCCCGCGCCCATGGGTACCGGGACATAGCCGAGGGCGTTCTCGGGGGAGTCCGGAAATGAGTGCAGAGGAAACGTATCGAGACTACCTGCTGGCAACGAATGAACTGCTTCTGGAGTTTGCTCGAGAAGCAAAGCGGCAGGCAGACACGACGCGTGGCACTGACGCAGGCAATTTTGATGCAGGATACTTGATGTGCTTCCATCGAGTGATCTCGCTGATGCAGCAGCAAGCAACGGCGTTTGGACTTGAAGTGAACGACGTTGGTCTCCATGGCATTGACCCCAACCATGACTTGACATGAGGCTCGCGTGGGAGCGAGGGGCCCACGCGGGCCGTGCCGTGAAGCGCGCAGCCGCTACGCATCGAGACGATGCATGAGGCTAACCGCGCGTTGAGCAGCGGCGGCGCGTAGCGGGGTCGAACGAAGCGCGAGCCCTCGCGCGAGCCGTTTTTGTGACCGTGCTGGGCGCCGACTGCTCGAACGCTCAGTTGGCCGCGGTGGCGTGCAGTGCTTTCGCGCAAGGCGAGTCGGCTGGCTCTACGAACAGCGATGAGCCCGTGGACGCGGGAAGCGAGGCTTGCGACGCCGGAGACCCGTGCCAGAACCAACCCAGGGCAAGGAACAAGCGGCGACCACGCAGCACCCCCAACGGGGCGTCGGAGCGGACGACGGCCAGTTGCGGCCCCGGACGGCCCGCCAGGGCTCGACGAGGCCGCAACTGGTTTGGGGCGGCAAATGGCTTGGGGCGGAGCTGGGCACGGGCCGCCACCGCTCAACGCGTCGTTAGCCGCCAGCCCTGGCACGGCGCCGGCGACTCCCGCCCACTCGCGGTGCAAGCCCGCGTGGGGCCCCCCGGCCACGCGGGCGTCGGTACCAAGCCATCCCGACGGCGTGCGAACCTGTCCGAGAAGCGATACCATCCACCAATGCACGTCGCTCAAGTCAAGAACGGCCGCCTCACGCTGGATGAGCCCACAGACCTGCCGGAGGGCAGCGTGGTGCCGCTCGAGATTGCCGACGAGTGGGACGACCTCGACGACGAAGAACGCGCCGAGCTGCACGCATCGCTTCGCGAGAGCATTGAGCAGATGAACGCCGGCCAAACCATTCCCCTCGAGCAAGCGCTTGCTGAGCTGCGCGCACACCGGTGAACGTCCGATTTGCGCCGCGAGCGCTCGCTGAAGCGAAGCGCCGCAAGACTTGGTGGCTGAAGAATCGACCTGCCGCCCCGGAGCTTTTCGAACTTGAGCTTGGAGCGTTACTCGCCGTGCTTCCGACGGTGCCCCTCATGGGCACCGCGTACGCTGCCGACGTGGGATTTCCGGTCCGGCGCGTGCTCTTGAAGAAGACGGCCACTCACGTCTATTTCGGCCTGAACGGCGACGAACTCGTGGTGCTGTCAGTCTGGGGTGCGCGACGTCGCCGCGGCCCGAAGCTATAGGCTTTTCTCTTTAGTACTCCTGCGAGAAGGCAGCCAAACTCCGGAAGGTGTTGACCTCGCTCCAAGCCCTGCTGCGCCTGGCCACTCGGCCACTCTGCGGCGGCTGGGCGTTGCGACGCTGCTCAGCGCGACCAGCACCGCATCCGCGATCGAGCCCGCGCAGACAAGAACACGCGTCCAGGGTTTTGACTTCGCTGACAATAAATCCTCTGTGTTATTTAGCGCTGCAAGCAGCGGAAGGTATCAGGGAAATCGGTTTGCCGAAGCGGCGTCGGGCTCCCTCCTTGCCGCAGGGGGCGCAGCGGCTCGCGTGCTACCTACCTTCGGCAACTTCGGTGACGACGCTGCAGGAGCGGTGATCGGTGAGTTGAGCGCCGGTCGGGGCGGCTCGTGCTCGTGGTACTCCCCGCGCGTCAGCGGGCATCCAAACCGGAGTGCAGGCGTGCGGCACGGCCCCCAACAGCGAGCCTTTCCCGCGTCCTTTGGGTTTGGTTGCCCTGATCGCAGTCTTGAAGAATACGCAGGCCCAAAGCGCCCATGACGCGCCTTCCTGTTCAGGTTACGTTGCGCCCCGCGTTGCCAGCATGAAAGAAGCACGGCTTGATGGCGGACTTTCGGCGCGGGTGATCGAGCGGCGGCCGCTGGTGTACGACGCGGCGGCGGCGGCTGTTGCCCGGACCGTCTGGGTTCGCTCGGCCTCGGCGCTCGCGTGGTTCGGCGGCAAAGTCGTGATCGCTCAAGATGATGCGCTGTGGCTGGCGCAGCTGGAGGGTGACGGAGGGCTCACGCCGCTGGCACTGCCGGCGGGCGACACCGGCGAGCGCCTCTTCGATACGAGCCGAAAGCGCTACAAGCCGGACTTCGAGGCGGCGGCGGTCGTGGCGGGGCCGGAAGAACGCCTGCTCGTGTTCGGTTCGGGTTCGACTCCGGCGCGCGAACGCATCGGCGTGGTCGAACGTTCGGGGGTGACCAAGCTCGTCGAGGCCGGCCGCTTCTACGCCAGCCTCCGGGCTGAGACACGTTTCTCCGGCAGCGAACTCAATATCGAAGGCGCGCTGGTCGACGCTGACACGTTGGTGCTGTTCTCGAGGGGCAACGGCGCGGTCGCTTCTGGCAGGTTGCCCGTCAATGCCACGCTGGAGCTCAATGCCTTGGCCTTGCTCGCGCACCTTGACGCTCCGTTGACAAGCCCGGTGCCTGGCTTGGGCGACGTTGAGCAGTATTGGCTCGGGGAGATCGACGGCGTTCGGCTCACGTTCACCGACGCAGCGTTGCGAGGCGGCGTCCGCTACTACATCGCTGCAGCGGAGGCTTCCGTGGACGCCGTCGAGGACGGACCCGTCAGTGGGGTAAGCTTCGGGGTGCTGGCTGAATCGCCTCGCTATACGTTGATTTTGGCAGAGGACGGTGAACGGCTGCGCCAGAAGGTCGAGGGCCTTGCGCCGGCGGAGCG
>JANNWK010001203.1:0-2564 GCA_031408355.1 Myxococcales bacterium | reverse complement strand
GATCGAAACCAGGGCCGTGCGGCGCGCCTCGGGCCCGGGGCGGACCCTTGGCGCGCAGGGCTGGACGCCCGAGGTAAAGCCGGCTGGCTCCACCGAAGTCGCGGCGGGCAACGCGCCAAGCTCGTCAATGCTGCTGGACGTGTGTGCGATGTCTTTCACGTTCTCACTCGAGCACGAGCCCGGGGACCCACGACGCCCCGCCACTCGCTCGGACCCCAGGAACGGCGTGGCCGTGCCGGTCTTAAGTGCGGCGCGCGTGAATCTCAGTCTGAGAAGGGCAAGACTTACTTCTGACGCGCGCCCGTTTCGCGCACCTTGTGCTCAAGTGCGCGAAAACGTTGCGCCAGCGCGCGCACCAGCGCGCCCGTCCAGCCGTCTGCGCCTAGCCCAGCGCTGAGCGTGCGCTGGTCCAGAACCAACACGGTCACGTTGTCTTCCGCTTCGATAGTGGCGGCGCGCGGCTCATCGAGCAGCAGCGCCATCTCGCCGAAGACATCGCCCGCGCCCATCGTGCCGATGTTCTCCTGACCGTCGCCGGTCTGCCGCGAGACTCGACAGGTCCCGCTGACGATCATGTAGGCGGCGTCGCCCACGTCCCCCTCGCGGATGATGACGCTGCCGGGTGGAAACACGCGCCGCGGCAGATGCAGACCGCCACGCAAGAAGGTGCGCACATCCGCCTGAAGCTCGACCACCGACTGGTAGCGATCCACAGGCTCTGGCGCGACCGCCTTCTCGACGATGCTGCGGATCCGCTTGGAAACACCGATCCCCATGCAGGCCACATCCACCGGCACCACCTGCCCGGCGCGGGCCCGCTGCAGCACGGTCTCCACGTCGCGAGCGTCGCCGTACGGCATTTTGCCGCTGATGAGCTCGTAGAGCATGGCACCCAGGCCGAACACGTCACTGCGTTCGTCCATTTCCTTGGGATTGCCCCGAGCTTGCTCGGGCGCCATGTGGGTCGGTGTTCCGACCGGCCCGGCCGCTTCCATCTGCGCGCGAGCGCCCGAGGCTGGGCGCGTGCGGGTCAAGCGCGCGAGCCCCCAATCCATCAAATAGGTTTGACCGAAATCCGCCACCATCACGTTCTCGGGTTTGAGATCGCGGTGGATGACGCCGCGATGATGCGCGTAGGCCACGGCGTCGCACACCTTGAGGAAGATCTCGAGGCCGTCCTCCAGTCGCTCGGTGGTGCCTGGCGTGCGGAAGGGATCGCGCAACCAATCATCAAAATTTACGCCCTGCACCAGCTTCATGGTGAAGTACGGCACGCCGGCCTCGGACACGGCCAGCTCGTGCACGGGCACGATATTCGGGTGCTCCAGTTGGCCGGTCATCTGCGCTTCGGCGATGAAGCCATCTTTGTACATCGGCACCTTGGCCAGCTCTCGGTCCAGCCGCTTGAGCGCCACGTGGCGAAGCAGGTTGCGGTCCGTCGCCGGGTGGATGCGCCCCATACCGCCGCGGCCGATCTCGCGGAACATGCGCAGGTGATCGGGCGTCGGGATGCTTTCGCGCTCGATCTCCCCCGGGGTCACGCCGTGCTCCCCACCGACCGGAATGGTCTCAATCACGTACACGGGCTCAGCGGGCTGGGTGTCGGTCTTCTCGCTCACTTGTTGGCTCCTGTGGCGGCGTGCAGCAACCTACCAAAGAAGCCCGCGCCTAGCCTCAACAAAGCTTTCAGCCGTAGAAGGCCGGATTTGGACTACGCCGGCCCGCATACTTCGTGCGAGCCTGCCTGCCCCATGTCGGAAATGTTGTCGATCGTTCAGCAGTCGAGCGAGCTCATGATCGTGCAGAAGCGCGAGTTGGCGGAGCTGTTTGGCTTCGAGACCCGCAACAAGTACTCAATTGAGGTCAACGGCGCGCCGTTTGGATTCGCCGCCGAGCAGGGCAAGGGGGGCCTCGCCTTCTTTGCGCGCATGTTTCTGGGACATTGGCGAGAATTCGAGATCCATTTCTTCGATAACGCTCGCAGCTTGGTGCTGCGCGCCGTGCACCCGTTTCGCTTGTTCTTCCAGCGACTGGAGGTGATGTCGGCCGACGGTCGCCCGCTCGGCGCCATCCAGCAGCGCTGGGCATTCTTCTCCAAGCGATTCGACATCAACGACGCGACCGGTCGCCTGCTGCTCAGCGTCTCCTCGCCCATCTGGCGCCCGTGGACGTTTGCCTTCGAGCGCGACGGTCGCGAAGTAGCGCGCGTCGAGAAGAAGTGGTCCGGCATGCTGCGCGAGGCCTTCACCGACGCCGACCGGTTTCGCGTCATGTTCGAGACGCCTGAGCTTGGGCTCGACGAGCGCTCGCTCGTGCTCGTTGCGGGCATCTTCATCGATCTGCAGTACTTCGAGAAGAAGGCGGGCTAGGGCTCGCTGGGTGGAAGCTGTGCCCTAAACCGAGGCAGGTTTGCCGGCGACGGGCAGACGAATGAAGAACGTCGTGCCCTCACCCGGTTTGCTCTCGAAACTCAGCTCGCCGCCGTGGCCGGCGGTCACCACCGACCGGGCCAGCGCTAGCCCCTGTCCGGTACCTTTGCCGACCTCTTTGGTCGTGAAGAACGG
>JANNWK010001202.1:0-2598 GCA_031408355.1 Myxococcales bacterium | reverse complement strand
CTAAGATCGTTCGCGCGAGGTACCTCCACGACCTCGTCATTCAACTGGAATTTTCGGACAAGTGTGTGGGCAACTACGACTGCTCGCCCTTGTTCGAGCGGGGTGCCTCGCTGACTCAACCTTGGGAACAGAGCGAGTACTTTCAGCGATTCTTCCTGGAACTTGGTGCGCTCTGTTGGCCCAACGGACTTGAGTTCAGTGCGGAGTCGCTTCGCAGACAGCTCAAGGAGCAGGATCTTCTGCAAGGCTCTGCTCAGGTTGCCTAGTGGTGCGTCGTCGGACCCTGACGTTGGTGAAATTAGTTCAAGCAAGGCCGGCGGTGGCAGTTGGGAGGGCTAGGGCTGTGTGAACGGCGCGCGCGACTCCGGCGATAGTTGCTCCGGCATGTTCGGGAGTGCGGGCCGGAAGGCTGCTGGAGCCATTGCAGTGCCGAGTCTGCCGCGAGAACGGCGATAGCGCTGCAGCCAGCGGCGAGCTATGCTGACTGCGTGAGGTTGGTGGAGCGCGCCAGGAGGTACCCGATGACGAGGCTGGCGGTGCGCCTGGTGGTGGGCTCGGGACTCGCCCTCGGTCTGCTGAGCTGTGGCCGGGGCGAGCACGCGACGGGGAGCGGCACCGGGGGTCCAGTCGACCCGCGCTCGCTGCCGGTATCGTGCGGCCCGGCTCTGGCCAGCACACCCAAGGTGCGCGCCTCCTCGCTGCGCGCCGGCTATTGCGACTACGGTGAGACCTCGGACCACATTACCTACGACTTGTTGTGCCCCCCCGGTACCGTGGACTGCGTGCCTGAGGAGCCGGCAGGCGACGGGCTGTGTCACCGCCTGTGCGACGATGGCAAGTGCGCCAACGCTGAGGTTTGTCAGGCACGCACGCTGTACGTCAGCGACACGCCCTCGCACACCGCCAAGCTTTGCATGTGCGAGGGCGGCGCCTGCGCCGAAAGTCCTGCCAGGACATCGACTCCCGAAGCTGGGCTGGCTGCGTGGCGCGACGAGATGCCGATGCCCGTCGACCTCTACTACCACGCCATGGCAGCCAGTGATGCCCACTTGTTCGTCTCGGGCGGCCTGCACATGGTCGAACGCAATCCGAATGGCAGCGGCAGGGCGGAGCTCGTCGACACGCTGTACGTCGCGGACCTCGACAGCGACGGTGCCATCGGGGCTTGGCACGAGCCGGTGCAGCTTGCCGCACCGATTCTCAATCATGCCATGGCGGTCGTCGCTGGCCGGCTGTATCTGGCCGGCGGCGATCTGCAGGAGTCATTCGACCGCAAGCGCGTGTTCAGCGACGCGGTGGTGTCGTATCCCATTGCGCCCGACGGTTCGCTCGGTGAGCCGCGCGCTGAAGCGCCTCTGCCCGAGCCGCGCGCCTGGCACGCGCTGCTCGTGGATCCGGGTGATACGAACGGTGCCACGCCCGCTCGGCTCATCGTGGCCAGCGGTGCGCACGATGCCTCCTTCTTCACGGACGGCTCGACCAACATCGCGTTTTCCCCCATCGTTGAGCCCGATGGCGAGGTCGCTGCCTGGACCCGCGTCCAAGCGCCGGCCGTTTTCTATTTCAGTGGTGGGGCGACCATCGCCGCCGGCTCGCTGTATGGCTTCGCCCCCGGGGCATACAACGACCGCTCGACGCGCGCGCTCTGGGGCATCCCGCTGCCCGACCTGCAAGCTGACACCACGCCCGAAGCGTTCACTCGCAGCGCAGCCTGGCCTTTCGATCCGGCCGCGCTTTCGGCCGATGAGGAGGTCCACTTGGCGGGTCTGTGCGCGCAAATCGTCAACATCGGCCAGTCAGGGGCGGTCACCACTGCGCCAGTGGACGCGGGGGCCGGCGCTGGCTCCTTCCGCCCTGCTACGCGCTTCTTCGCCACCAGCAGCGCTGCCGCCGTGGCCATGACTCCGACCGGCCGCATCTACGTCAGCGGTGGCTTCGGCAGCGCCGACGAGGGCATGGCCGTCCGCTCCGTGGGCCCACAGGCAGACTGAAGCGCGCCGCGCTACTTGGCCGGTGAGGCTCGTCCTTGCTGACCTACGACGCAGCCGGCGACTGCTATCGCATGCATCCGCTGGTCGATGAGCGGGCGCGTGCCCAGGCAAAGCGCTCGGATGTCTGGGCCGCCACCCTACGGGCGCACCAGGAGTACTACGCGGCGCTCCTGCGCGGACTCCGGCGCCCGCTCCTCGGCACGGTGGCCGGACCCCGTTGTCACACCGAGCGCTACCATCAAGGGCTCGCTGGAAGACTCATTCGGTCCCCCCTGGTCCCCGGCAACGACAACTACTCCATCGGTGCAATCGCTTCGCGCGCTCGCCTTGGGGGCCTACTCAACTTCTACTTTCTCGATGCCGCATGAGCCGATGACTTATCGGACACTACGAGGTGAGGGCCGATTCCTCGGCCCTCGTCGGTCCGCGCTCAGGGGGAGCTGATTTCCTTCTCGAGGTCGTCGAGCTTGGCGTTGAGATTCGCGGCGGTCAGCTCTTTCTGGGCGTCGGCTTCGAACTCTTCCTGGACGGGCAGGGTGTCCAGATCGACCGGCGCCGCGGCGGCCGCGACTGGTGCAGCCGCTGGCGGCGTCGCGGTGGCCGGCGC
>JANNWK010001201.1:0-6205 GCA_031408355.1 Myxococcales bacterium | reverse complement strand
GCCGCGCTTGGCGAGGGCTTCGAGATTGGGGCGATGGTGACCTCCGCGCCGCCAGCTCCCCCGTCGCGTGCGCGGCCCAGCCAGGCGCCGCGCCAGCCGCCTCAGGTTCAGGTTCTCGCGGCGGCCGGAGCCAGCATGGCTTCGTTTGTCGCGGACGCGCCGCTTCAGATCGGCCTCGCAGCGTCGCTCGGCGTGCGCTTTGCCGATCTGGTTAGTCTGCGGCTCGGTGGCGCTTACTTCGGGAAGGAGCGGTTCGAGTCGCGCTTCGGCGGCTTTGAGCTGCAGCGGAGCCGGCTTGCGCTGACGAGCGGCGCTCTCTGGTGTGGTCGGCGCTTCGAGGGCGAATTGGCGCTCGGCCCGGCCCTCGAGCTGCTGCGCCGGGGAGGCAGCGTGCCGGCCCCCGGCGTCGCTGCGCCCGCCGGCTCAGGCGTCGTCCGACTCGGTGGCGAAGCTCAGGTCCGAGCCCGCTATCGGTTTCTCGACTGGCTTGCCTTGGAGATCCTGGCGGGCGCAGGCTATTTTCCGAGTCCAGTTCGCTTTGTCGCAGAGGTGGAGCAGGATTCCGTATTGGTGGAACCGTTCAGGCTTGTCGGCGTGGGCGGGTTAACGCTGGAGCTTCGGCTCCCATGACGCGGGCGGAAGCTTTTTTCCGACCAAGAGGTCAACGTGAAGCCCATAGCCTAGGGAGCCAGTGTTCCTGACCAGCCAACCCGACGAAGACGACGACGTCCGCCTCATGGCCCAGGTGGCCCTGGGTGAGCCTCGGGCCCAGGCAGCCCTGGTGAAGCGGCTCGCGCCCCGTGTGCGCCGGCTCACGACGCTCTTGGCTCGGTCCGCGGCCGATGCCGACGACGGCGCTCAACTGGCGTTGCTGGAGATCCTGCGCTCTGCCGGGAGCTTCAAGACGTCCGGTAGCCTGGCCAGTTGGAGCGATCGCATCGTCGCCCGCACCGTGCTGCGACTCCGCCGGCGAGAGCGCACCCAAAGAAATTTGCTCGAGCGTTGGCTGAGCCCAGGCACGCAGCCTTGGGGCGGCGAAGCGGAAGCCGCGGGGCGCGAGGCCGCCGGGCTCGACACGCTGTTCGCGAGGTTGTCGCAGGAGCGGCGCGAGGCCCTGGTCCTTCGCCACGCGCTCGGCTACAGCCCCGACGAGATCGCGGAACTGACCGCTACGCCCTTGGGAACGGTGAAGGATCGGCTCGTCGCCGCGCGCAGGCAAATGCGCCTCCTGCTGGAAAAGGACGCCCGGCAGAGCGAACGCGGGGGGAAAGCATGACCCAGGTTGAGCGCAGCTATGATGACCTCCAGACGCGCTGGTTCTCGGGCGAACCGCTGAGCCCCGAGGAGGAGCGACGGCGCGTCGAGCTTGCCTTGAGTGATCCGCTCTTTGCCAGCGAATGTGCCGTGCTCGCGCGCCTGAGTCACAGCCTGAGCTCGACCCAGGAAAGCGCGCTTGACCAGGCCTTGGTCGAAAAGGTGCTCGCTCGGGCCGGGCTTTTGTCGCCCGTCCAAGTCCAGGCACCTACCCTACGCCTGGTCAAACCGGGCGCAGACGAGACGCCTGCGGTCCTGCCGGCCCGGCGCTTCCGGGCGCCGCGCGGGTGGTCACTCGGTCTGGCCGCCGCAGCGGCGCTGGCCGCGGGCGCTGCCCTGTGGACGGCGCAGTCGGCGGCGCCGAAGGCCACTGGTCAGCTAGCTGGGCCTGTTGCGGTGACCGCTTCGGTCGGCGATTTGGCGCGCGCCGAGCTGGTCTTCGAGAGCGGCGAACGGGCCTCCGGCGCGGAGCCTTCTCGACTGGGCGGGCGGCCCCTGGAACAGGGAGCGCACGTCGAAACTGCCGACGGGCAGGCCTGTTTTACCATCGATCCCGGCGTGGACGTGTGTCTTGGGGCCCACAGTTTGGCTGAGCTCAGCTCGCTCCGCGCGCAAGAGCTCGTCGTGCACGTGAAGCGCGGCTTGGTGATAGCCACCCTGAAGCCTCGAGCCGCGGGGCAGAGCTTCTCTCTCTCGGCCGACGGAGTGCGGGCCACCGCTAAGGGCACGACCTTCGGCGTGGACACACGTGCTGCGAGCCCGGAGGTCATCGTGCTGGAAGGGGCCGTCGAGGTGAACGCGGGCGCTACTCGCGAGCTGGTGCGCGATCACATGCGCTGGGGTGCGGCGGCTGGGCGCGCGCCCGTGCAATCGGCGGTCGGTCGTGCGGAAGAGGCGCAGTTCTGGGCTCTTTTGGCGCCCAGGGAGCTTTGGCGACACGGCGAGGTGGGCATTCTCGAGCTGCAGGGGGTCGAGTTGGGGCTTGAGGCGTCCATCGACGAGGGCCGACGCTTCACGCTGCCGCTGCTGACCTTTGTTCCTGCCGGCAAGCGGCGCGTGAGCGTGAGGCACGCGGCGGGAACGGAGACAGAGTACCTGGTGGAGGTAGAGGCGGGCGAGCGCCGGCGGCTCGATGTCGGGGACGCGAGCAACGCCGTGCAGGTTCGCGCCGCAGCATCGCCGAAGTTCCTGCTCGAGCAGGCGCGAGCCAAGCTCAAGCTCGGCCGGGTGAGCGAGGCGCTGGCGGGCTACGCGGAGCTCCGGCGAGCCTTTCCGGGCAGTGCTGAAGCCCGAACCGTACTCCCGACGATGGGCCGAATGGAGCTTGAGCAGCGCAACAACCCGGCTCGGGCGCTCGCGCACTTTGAAGCGTACTTGGCCCAACCCGGCCCGCTTCAGCAAGAGGCGCTTTCTGGCAAGGTGCGAGCCTTGAGGGCGCTCGGGCGAACGACCGAGGAGCGGCTCGCGATTGAGCAGTACCTGCGCCGCCATCCCGCTGGGCTGGAGGCTCGTGCGCTGGGCCAGCGGCGTAGCGCCCTGGGAGCTCGCTGACCCAAACGAGCCGATGAACCGCCGCAGCCAGCTGGGGTGCGCGTGCCTGTTGGCAAGCCAGCTGGCTGCGTGCGCCGCCCACGACGACATCGTGTTTACGCCCATCCGGCTGGGGTTTGTCGAGCAGGAGCTGGGCATAATGGAGGGCGCTGGCCTGGTGACGGTGTCCCTCCGGCTGAGCGCCGCCCCCCGTGAAACGGTTTCTGTGAGCTACGAGATAGCGGGCGTCGATGCGCAGGACGTTTGTCCAGAGCGCGACTTCGAGGGCCAGGTCGGCAGCCTGAGCTGGGCCCCAGGCCAGACCGAAGCCTCGCTGTCCTTGCTTGTGGCTGACGATGAACTCGCCGAAACCAGCGAGCGGCTAGTGATTCGTCTCGGCGCGCCCACGGGCGCCGTGCTGGACGGGCCGAGCGAACTCACCCTGCTGATCGATGACGACGATCGCACGGAGCTCATCGACGCGGCGCTCGACTTCGGCGTGCTCCCCGGATCGCAGGAAGACGCCGGTCCGGCGCTGCAGGCGGCACTGGATGCGGCAGCCGAGAGCGGGCGCGGCGTGGTGGTGGTGGCTCCGGGCGACTACCAGATCGGCGCTGTCAGGGTGGCTGCGGGCACGACCTTATCCGGGCGAGGCGCTAGCTTCCACCGCCCAGCTTTCTCTGCTCCGGAGACGAAGAGTTTCCTGGTCGACTACTCCGGAAACGAGGACTCGTTGCCCACGCTCATCGAGGGTATCAGTATCGACGGCGCGCGCGACTCGCAGGGTGAGTTCCGCCAGTTCGAGCTGTTCGAGGGACACCTGCTTCGCATCCAGGGTGATGCCGAGCAAGCGGGCCGCGCGCGCGCGACCGTCGAGGGGGTATCGCTGCAGTCCGGAACGGGTGATGGCATCGCGCTGGGCCCCAACACTGACGTGACCGTGTGCGCGGTCACCGGGCATGACCTCTGGCGCGAACTCTTGAGCACCGATGGTGGAAATATCCGAGTGCGCGCTGAGCACGTGGTAGCGACGTCAACGGAGGGCACCACGGGCATGTGGTTCCGTTCTGCGCCAACCGGTTTCGGCCAGTCGAGCGTGGTCGACATCGAACTTTCGGATGTGCAGTTGAGTTCGGGCGACCTCGAGTTGGTGCTGGCCGGAGGCTCGAGCTTTGTCGCGCGCGGTCTGACCATGAAGCAGGCGCCTTTTCGACTCACAGCGGAGGATTCCACGGTTCGGATTTCAGACTCCGTTCTGACCATGGGGGTTCCTTCCCGCACCAAGAACTACTTCCGCGTGCCCCACGACGTGGAGATCCGAGACACGATCTTGCTGCTATCCGAGCGTACCGAGGAAGATCTTGTATCGCTGGAGGCGGACCGCTCGCTCGTCTTCGCCGCGGTGAGCTTCAGCGCCAGCGCAGACGGACCCGTGGTGCCGGGGATCCACCGATTGCTCTTTGACCGCTGCCAGTTTCTCCTGGGCCCCGACATAGAATCGAGCGACCAAGTTCATGTCGCAAGCGCGGTCGCCGGTGGTTCTGTCATCGTGCAGAACAGCAGCATGGGCAGCGGTATTGAGGGTTGGTTCGCTGAGTCCTGCTTCGACTGTAAGCTGATCCCCTAGAGGGGCCCACATTGGGTCTGAAGTACTCAAGCAGCTTCCCGAGAAGAGTGTGAGCGCCCGGGCTGCCGGGGCGCTAGAATGTTTTTGCGTCGCGGCAACGAGGACCTCGATGTCGCGGACTCGGACGATTAGTTCCGTCCTGAATCCGAACGTCGCACCATGGAATAGAGACGCCTCTGTGCTTGGAGGTTGAATCCACGATGAGAAATCCCCTTTCCATTTGGCGTGACGGGCTCTTCCCCAGTCGGGCGGGTTGGGTCGCCGTGCCCTTGGCGCTCGTGCTCGGTTGCACGGGGTCCATCTCAGGTGGCTCGGGCGACACCGATACCGGTTTTGGTGGACCCGGTCCTGGGCGGGGACCCGGAGCGGGCAACGGCGGTGGGACGAGCAGCGTGGGTCCGAGCGATTGCAGCGCGGCCCCGCCCGCCCCGCTCAGGCGACTCACCCGTTGGGAGTACAACAACACCGTGGCTGATCTGCTCAGCGACACGGCACGTCCCGCCGACAAGTTCACCGCTGAGGCCGAGCAGTTCGGTTTCGACAACAACGCGGCGGGGGCCGTGCTGAACCCGGTGGTGGTTGAGCAGTTCGAGCAAGCCGCCGGTACGCTGGCCGTCAAGGCCACCGCTGATCTGCCCGGCTTGCTGGGTTGCGATCCCGCTGTCTCGGGCAACGACGCCTGCGTCAGCGCGTTCATTGCGTCCTTCTTCAAGCGGGCTTACCGACGCCAGCTGGCTCCCGGGGAGCAAGCCCGCCTCGAGGCGTTCTACAAGCAGGCGAGCGCCGACGCAGGCTTTGAGCGCGCCATTCAATTGCTCTTGAGCGCAGCGCTGCAGTCGCCGCACTTTCTGTACCGACTCGAGTTCGGTATGCCCTCCCCGGGCGCAGCCGGCGCCGTGCGACTTGGCCCCTGGGAGCTGGCCAGCCGTCTCTCGTATCTCTTGATCGGTTCGATGCCGGACGCCCAGCTGCTGGCCGCGGCCGAACAGGGCTTGCTCGCGACCCCCGAGCAGCTACTGGCCCAGGCGACTCGGCTGCTTGATTCAGAGCGTGGGGCTCGGGTGGTTAGGAACTTCCATCGGCAGTGGGCCGGGCTCGCCGAGCTGGAGGACCTATCGCGCGGTGATTCGGCTTACACGGTCGACACGGCGCGGCTCCTGGCAGAGGAAACCGAGATGTTCGTGGACGAGGTGGTGCGCCATGGCGACGGGCTGCTCACCACCCTGCTTACCGCGCCCCACTCGTACATGAATCAGCAGCTGGCAGGTTTCTATGGCATCGCGGGGCCGACGGGTGCCGCCTTCGTCAAGGTCAACCTTGACCCTCAGCGCTACGCCGGTCTGCTCACGCAGGGCAGCCTGATGGCTCGCTTGGCGCACCCGGAGCAAACGTCGCCCGTGTTGCGGGGCAAGTTCGTCCGCGAGAACTTGCTCTGCTCACCACTGCCGCCACCGCCCGCTGACGTGGACGCCACCTTGCCAGCGGCCGATCCGAACGCGACAGCACGTGAGCAGTTGACCCAACAGACCTCGGTAAGTCCGTGCAATAGCTGTCACGACCTGATCAACCCGCTCGGCTTCGCGTTCGAGCACTTCGATGCGCTGGGGCGCTACCGCACCGAGGAACACGGCCTTCCCATCGACGCTTCCGGAGCGCTTACCGGTACGGATGTCGACGGCCCGTTCAACGGGCAGGTCGAGTTCACAGCCAAACTTGGCCAGAGCGAGCAGGTCA
>JANNWK010001200.1:0-1998 GCA_031408355.1 Myxococcales bacterium | reverse complement strand
GATGAACGATGAACAGGATCTGCCCAACCTCAAGAAAGGCGGGAGCTTAGTGCTGCTGCACAAGACTGCCGCCGTCCCCTGCCCCTCGCCAACCGGATGCCCGGCGTTGATTCCCATGCAGAAGCTGGAACTGGAACTGGTCCTAGACGGCGATGAAAAGGCCGAAGCCGAAGGCAAGCACGCGGGAGACATGGCGTCCAAAGTAGGCGGCATTGCGGGCTGGGCCCAGGATCCCATCCAGCTTGATGGGCTGAAGTACGTACTGCAATTGAGCGAAAGGCTGTTCGGCAAGGGAAGGCATGCCCATGGCCGGATCTTCGGCGGCGACTGCGGCTTCCTGATGTTAAATGAGAAGCTGGCCCCAGGCAGTGCCGGTGTGTGGATCATCCAAACCGCCTAGAGGCGAAAACTCTCGGAACTTCCGGACCTCGCGGCCCGCAGTGTCTTTCGGAGAGCGTCGACGCAACGGACCCCATCGAAGCCGGTCTGCTGAGGTGGCGCTCAGCAAGGGATGGCGGGGCCGCCCCAAAAAAAGCGGCTTGACAGCCCGGGGCTCTGAGTTAACACTGTTCACATGGCCCCGACTGACACCACGGACACCCGCACTCGCGTGCTACGGCACGCGCGCGACGTGTACCTGGAGGCGGGCCCGGCCCACTTCTCCCTGCGCGAGGTCGCCCGCCGAGTCGGGATCTCGGCGGCCGCTGTCTACCGGCACTTCGACCACAAAGACGCCTTGCTTTCGGCGGTTTGCAGGGAAGGTTTCCTCATATTCTCGGGCTACCTAATGCGCGCGTTGGCCGAACCCACGCCACTGCAGCGCCTGCGCAGCTCGGGCGCGCTGTACTGCCAGTTCGCCTTGGAAAATCCGCATGATTATCGGGTCATCTTTATGACTCCAGCCGAGCCGTCAGCGCCGGAAGCTTGCCCCCAGGCCCCACCCGAGGCGAGTCCCACCTTCCAATTCTTGGTGGATCGCGTGCGCGAATGCGTCAACGACGGCAAGCTCGCCCAGGGCGACGAAGTAGAAACGGCTGCGGTCATCTGGGCGCACGTGCACGGGCTGGTTTCGCTGCGTCTATCCGGCCACTTCGGCTCCCTGGGTGACGACGCGGCCTTCGCCATCTTCTTTCAAGCGAGTACCGATCGACTGCTGCGCGGGCTCGCCCCGTAACCCCCTTTTTTTGCTGATGAAGTTAACACTGTTAACCGAGGAGAGTCAGATGAATTCGCCTATCAACGCACGCCAGACCGGTCGCATGGACGGAGAGTTCGTCGTCTTCCTGATCGGCATGCGCGTGAACCGCTGGTGGAAGATCCACAAGTGGCTGCGCGTAGCGGCTGCCATGCCGCGCATGCTCCGCGAGCTTGGGGCCCATCCCGAGCTGGGCTTCCTTGGCGCTGAACAATGGTTCGGCCGTACCTCCGTGATGGTCTCGTACTGGCGGTCGATGGACCACCTTTTGGCCTACGCCAAGAGCAAGACAGGAGCCCACCTGCCCGCCTGGAAGGCCTTCAACTCGTCGGTGGGCACCAATGGTGATGTCGGCATCTGGCATGAAACTTACAAGTCACGCCCCGGTGACTACGAAAGCGTCTACGTGAACATGCCCGCGTTCGGACTAGGCAAAGTCGGAAATGCAGTCCCAGCCGAGGGTGAGCTCGCTCGCGCGGCGCAGCGGCTTGCTGCGGGGTGAGGCTGGTCGTTGCTGCCGTTGAAGCGTCAAGTTGTCCATAGACAGGAAAAGTGCGGAACTTCGCTCGCGGGTCCAGCGAGAACGCCGTACGCTCGCCCCGTGCGCGGTGCTTTCTCGCTCTTGCTGGGTTCGGTGTCGTGCTGCCTCGGGCTGGCGTGTGGTCAGTCTCAGGCGGGCCAGATGGACAATGCGGCGGCCGGCTCTGCGAGCGCTAGCGCCGGCACGAACGGCGCTAGCGCTGCGGCTGGTATGGCAAGCGGCGGTTCGGCAGCGGGTGGTGCCTCGAGCGCGGGTGCCTCGA
>JANNWK010001199.1:0-2138 GCA_031408355.1 Myxococcales bacterium | reverse complement strand
AGCCCCAGGCCGAAAGCTGCGCCGAGACTCCAGAGTTTCTTGAGCATGTTTGGTTTCCTCCCCCCTCCGACGCGCCATGCGGGCCAAACCTTGGCTCCGAACGCTTGTAGCCCTTGGCGCAAACTGCCGGACCCGAGTCTTGACCGGGCATTGGACTTGCTATCTCATGCCTTGCTGGAGGTTTCTTAATGATCGGTAAGTTGAAGGTTGAGCGAGGTGCGTTCCTGAGTCTAGCGGCTGCCCTAGCGGGGCTCGCCAGCGCGCAGGCTTGTGTAACGACGAATACGGCGAGCGACGACGACGACGGCGGGTCGGGCGGCAGCGTCTCGCAGGGCGGCACGACCGCCAAGGGCGGCGCCAGCGCGGACGGCGGAATGGCCACAGACGGCGGAATGTCCGCAGACGGCGGAATGGCCACAGACGGCGGCGCGGCCACGAACGGCGGCGCAGCGAATGGTGGCGCAGTGAACGGCGGCGCAGCGAACGAAGGCGGCGCTAGCGTGGGCGGAGCCGGAACTTGCGACGACAGCGTCGGGAGCCCAGATTGCGAGGGCCAGTCCCTGGGCTGCCTGCCCTATTGCAACGCGGCAGTGGCCAATTTGAAGCCAGCGGCCGCAGTCGTAGCCGTCGCTTGCTTGGCGGCGGATCTTACTGACAACTGCGACGCTGGCTACTCCTGCCTATCGGACGCGACGGCCGAGGGTTGCGCGGTCGACGTGGCCACCGAGTGCGCTGCGGCGGCGATCAGTTGCGGGGCTGCCGACGCGGGCGACCCGTCCTGCGAGCAGCTGTTGTCTGGCATGAACCGAGCCGGACGCGCTGAAACCGTGACCTGCCTGGAGAACAACTGCTTCAGCGTTTACAGCTGCGCCGAAGGCGTCTTCTTCCTGTAGCGCAGAGCGCGTTGAGCAAGCGTCCGCCCCCTCCGCCCGAGTGGCACCACGAGCTTGTGAGCCATGGTGTCACCGGGACCAACGGAAAGACGTCAACGGTCGCTTTTCTGGCGGCCGCGCTAGCCGAGCTGGCGCGGCCGGTCGCCAGCGCCACGACGCTCGGCACCTTCTTCGACGAACTACCCTTCGAATCGCCGCGCAACCATCAGGGGCTGCTCGCGTGCCTCAAGGAAGCCCTGCGGCGAGGCGCAAGACACGCCGTCTTGGAAATGACGAGTGAGGCGCTGGCGCTTGGCTACGCTCAGGCGTGGCCGTGCCACGGCGGCATCTTCACGAACCTGACCCACGATCACCTCGACGCGCACCGCTCGCCCGAGCACTATCTGGCCAGCAAAGCACAGCTATTCATGGCGCTGCCCCCCGCAGGGTACGCCGTGCTGAACGGCTGCGATGAGACCAGCAAGCTCCTGGCGGAGGTCATCCCGGCAGGCACACGAGTGGCCCACTTCGGGCTGGCAACTCGCGGCAAGGCGCACACGGCGCTCGACCTGGAAGCACACGACGTGCGCACAACGTGGTCCGGCACCTCAGCCAACCTGATCTCCACCTTCGCCGACATGCCAGCACGGCTCGAAGTGCGGGCCATCGGCCCGGAACAACTGGAGAACGCGCTCGCCGCCCTTAGCGCCGCCGTGCTCGCCGGGGTTCCGGCGGAGCAGGCCGCGGCCGCCATCTCACGCGCTCGACCGCCAGCAGGCCGCTTCGAGGTCTTCGGCAATGGGCCACGCGTGGTGGTGGATTTTGCCCACAGCCCCGATGCGTTGAGCCGCGTGCTGCGCACGGCCCGTAGCCTGTGCGAGGGCAAGTTGGTCGTCGTCTTCGGCGCGGGTGGCAACCGCGATCGCGACAAGCGCCCCGCTATGGGCGAAGCGGCGCGCGCGGCCGACCATGTACTGCTGACCACGGACAACTGCCGTGACGAAGCTCCGGCTGCTATTTGCGAAGCGATTCGAACGGGCCTGGCAGGGCACGAGCATGTGAGTATCGTGCTCCAGCGTGACGAGGCCATCGGCCGGGCCGTCGCGCAGGCGGGTGCAGCCGACGTGGTGCTGATCGCCGGCCGCGGCCCCGAGCGAGAGCTCGTCGTCGGCGAACAACGCCTACTACTGGTCGACGGACAGGTCGCGACGGCAGCGTTGGCCCGACGCGGGCTTGGGCACGGCGTATCCGTGGGCTAGACTGCCG
>JANNWK010001198.1:0-2297 GCA_031408355.1 Myxococcales bacterium | reverse complement strand
GATGAACGCAGATTGCCCCGGCCAGACCACGACTACCTCGGGCCTCATGTTTTCGGGCGGTGTCACCTTCGCGGCTGACATGACGTACACCAGCAACTTCACGGTCAGCGGCGACGTTGTGCTGTCGCTGCCGGCGTCGTGCCTAAAGCGAAACAACATCACGTTGACCTGTTCGCAGGTAACGGAGGCGCTTCAGGCCGACATGATGATGGGCGCCACGGCAGGCAGCTGTTCCAACGCTACCGGCGGCGGTTGCTCCTGCAAGCTCCCCTTCGAGGGCGAAAGCAACGGCGAGAGTGGCACGTACACCACGACAGGATCCGGCGCGCTGACACAAACGCCAGACAACGGTACGGCCGAGACGAGTACCTATTGCGCGAAGGGCTCGACTTTGACCCTCTCGCCGAGCGGCGACTCGATGGTCTCAGGAACGCTCACGCTGGCCAAACAGTAAAGGAGCGCCGGACGGCAACTTCCGGCGTTTGTTTGATGCACTTCTGGTCGCGCACACCCGGTCCCTTGCTGTACGCGCATCGCGGCGCCAGTAGCGAGCTACCGGAGAATTCGGCCCCGGCTTTTCGGCGCGCGCTCGAGCTCGGCGCGGACGTGCTTGAGCTGGATCTGCACGCGACCAGCGATGGCGTGTTCGTGGTGTCACACGATCCGAGCGCCGAGCGGACCTGCAACGTCTCAAGGCAGCTGGGCGACTGCACGTGGTCCGACGTGTCGAGCTGGGACGCCGGCTGGGGTTTCGTGGACGCGGAAGGCAAGCGCCCCTACGCAGGCACAGGGGTTCGGCTGGCACGCTTCGACGCCGTGCTCGACGAGTTTCCAGAGGCGGCGTTCAACGTCGACGTGAAGGAGGCGTCTCGCGCCGAGGTAGAGACGCTGCTGTCCTTGCTGCGAGAGCGGCAAGCCGAAAGCCGTGTGCTGCTCACCAGCTTTTCTTGGCGCGGATTGCAGCGCCTTCGACGCCAAGGCTACACAGGGCCGCTCGGGCTCTCGCAGCTCGACGTGCTTCGGCTGTTCTTTGCGCCCGAGTTCGTGGGGCGGCTGCTGCCCTTCGGCGGTATCCGGGCGCAGATCCCAGCGCGCTCGGGTGGGCTTGACCTCGGCAGCCCGAGCTTCATCGCCAAGTGCCATCGCTTGGGGCTCAAGATCGACTATTGGGTCATCAATCACGCGACCGAAGCCGCGCGGCTGCTCGACAACGGCGCCGACGGCATCATCACCGACGACGTCGCGAGCATCGCAGAAGTGTTTGGCGCGTCCGAGCGCACGACTGCCTGGCGCGACCGGCGCCTAGCGCGCAACCCCGCCGCTGGAGGCTCATGAGATCCAGGAACCAAGCCGAGTGAGCGTCCGGAGAACGCTGCCCGTACTGTCGGCGGATTTACTACGGCAGACAACCACCGAGGAGACGGAAAGGGTCGCCGCACTCTTGCGCGAGAGAACGCTCGACAATGCGCTCGAGGCCATGGCCAGCGTGAGCGACGCGGCAGATCGGCTCACGGCGGAGTACGACGCCGCCGACCCTCCCGCATTTGCTTGCCAGAAGGGCTGCTCGTGGTGCTGCTACCAGCGGGTGTCGGTCAGCGCGCCGGAGGCGATTCGCATCGTCCTTTATCTGCGGTCGAAGCTGGCCCCGGCGGAGTTCGAGGCCGTCGCGGAGCGCATTCGTGGAACGGCCGCGAAGACGCGGGGCATGACCCGGGAAGAAAGGTTTCACCCGTCGCTTCCGTGTCCGCTGCTCAGCGACGGAGCCTGCTCGGTTCACGAGGTCAGGCCACTGGTGTGTCGGGGGATGAACTCCTTCGACGCGCGCGCGTGCGAACGGGTCCTCCACGACGAGGAAGCACGAAACCAGTTCGTGCATCAGGGAGCCACGCCCATTACCGGGCAGGCCCGACACATGTTCATCGTTCAGGCCTTTTGGGCTGGGCTTGCCAAGGGGCTAGAGCGCGCTGGGTTATCGGCCTACGCGCTCGAGCTCAACTCCGCGATGCGCGCCATTCTGGACCGGCCGGGCAGCGTGGACAGGTGGCTTGCAGGCATCCAAGCCTTCGCCCAATCTCGCAACGACAGCGACGAAGTCCCGCTATGGATCCAGAAGCTCCGAACGCGAGCGGGGTTCGACGGCGGGGGCGGAGGCAACTGACGCGGCGCCGGGGTCTTGTCGTTCAAGGGATATTGGCAGATCTAGACACAGAATCCTGCCTGGCAGACGCCCTCGATGCAATGCAACGGCCCGCACTCAGTCGTGTCGGTGCAGGGTTTCGCGCAGGCGCTGAAGGCCT
>JANNWK010001197.1:0-12607 GCA_031408355.1 Myxococcales bacterium | reverse complement strand
CTGTCACGGCCCCGGGGCGGAACATGTGCGCGCGATGCAAAACCCGCTGGCGCGCTACCGAGCACGCAACGACGACTCCATCGAGCTAAAAATAGTCAACCCAGTCAAGCTCTCGGCCAGCCGTTCTTCAGAGGTATGTGGCCGCTGTCACTCCTACTTCTTCCCCAAGGACGAGAGCGAGTGGTGGTCGCACGGATTCTCGCGCACCTTCAAGCCGGGGGACGAGCTTGGCCGGGTGCAGTTGCTATTGAGCCCGGAGGCGTTCGACAAGCCAGGTGCGCCGACGCTCGATGAGAGCACCGACAGCCTATTTTATGCCGACGGCACGATCCGCGTAGCGGGCCGTGAGTACAACGGGCTCACTCGCTCGCCCTGCTTCGAACGTGGCCAGGGAAAGCGGCAGCTGTCTTGCCTCTCCTGCCACTCATTGCACCAAGGCCCGCCCAGTGACCAGCTGGCCGCCGGGAAGGACGGCAACGCGGCTTGCGGGGCCTGCCATGAACAGCAACACACCAACCTGACCCAGCACACGCGACACGCCGCCGCTTCGCCCGGCAGCCTCTGTTACAACTGCCACATGCCCCATACGACCTACGCGCTACTCGGGGCGATTCGCTCACACCGCATCGACTCGCCGGTCTTCGACGAAAGAACGCGCGATCGACCGAACGCCTGCAGCCTATGCCACCTCGAGCAAAGCGAGGCCTGGGCCGCCTCGAAGGCCCAGCAGCTATTCGGGCCCAAGCCCGGCTATCGCTTGGCCCGCGCGCAGGAACTTACGCTGCCGGAGCTGCCAGCGGGAGCCGTCTTTGCGCTCACGGGTGACGCGGCCGTGCGAGCCGTCACGGCGGCAGCCCTCGGTCGCCAGCAAGGCAACCTGAAAGCGCTGGCGCTGCGCCGACAGCTGCTCGACGAGCTCGCAGCGGATCCGTACGCTGCCGTGCGTTTCGTGGCGCAGCGTGCGAAAAGCCAGCTTCCCCCGGAAGCGAGCGGTCCAAGCCCAGTGCTCGACCAAGCAACCCTCGCTCGGCTCAAGGCGCTGCGCGACAACAGCCCGGTGACCATCGCCGAATGACCGCCCTCGATCGACCGCCGCCCAACCTGCGCGCAGGATTCTACGCGCTTTTGGTGTTCGCCTTGCTGGGGCTCGCTCTTGAGGGGCTTCACGCTTTCAAGCTTGGCTTGTACCTGGACGTATCGAACGAAGCACGCCGACTCATGTGGCGACTGGCACACGCCCACGGGGTTCTGCTCGGACTGCTCAACATCGCCTACGCGCTCTCGACGCAAGCCTGGCCCAGCATCAAGGACGCGCTCATCGCCCGCTGCTTCATGCTGGCGCTATTGCTCATGCCGCTTGGTTTTCTGCTCGGCGGCGCGTTCGCCCGTGGCGGCGATCCTGGCGCTTCGGTGGCGCTCGCTAGCGCGGGGGCTTTGGCCCTACTGGTCGGCCTGGCCAAGGCGGCCTGGAAAGTTCGCTGAACCGGGCCTCAAATGCCCCTACACTCCGGGCGTGTCACTGGTAAAAATCAGCCGCGAGCTCTCTGGTCGGGTTGCGGCGCTCAGTTTCGCGCCGCCTGTCGCCTACGTTTACAACCCGCTCGAGTACGCGCGTGAACCGCATGAGAGCTACCTTAAACGCTGGGGTCAGGGGCCCAAACGCGTGTTGCTTCTTGGCATGAATCCGGGGCCGTTTGGAATGGCGCAGACGGGGGTCCCGTTCGGCGACGTGACCCTGGTCCGCGAATTCCTGGGCGTCACGGGCCCGGTCAAGCGACCAGCACTGGAGCACGCGAAAAGGCCGGTGCTTGGCTTCGACTGCGCGCGCGGCGAAGTCAGCGGCGCCAGACTCTGGGGCTACGCCCGGGCACGCTTCGGCTCCGCCGAACGCTTCTTCAAGCACTTCTTCGTCGTCAACTACTGCCCGCTAGCGTTCATGGAGGAAGGCGGGGCCAATCGAACGCCCGACAAGCTGAGCCGAGCGGAGCAGGCCGAGTTGTTCAGCGCCTGTGATGACGCACTGGCAAAGACGGTGGCGCTGCTTTCCCCCGAGTTCGTGATCGGAGTGGGCGCTTTCGCGACGGCCCGCGCCCGCAAAGCGCTGCTCAGTTTCGAGGGCAGTATCGCCACCATCTCGCACCCGAGTCCTGCCAGCCCCAAGGCCAATCGGGGCTGGTCGGCTCTGGTAGAGGCCGAGCTGAAGCAGCACGGACTTGGCGCCCTCCTACCCAAGACGCGCGGGAAATAGCCCGAACCAGCGGCGTGTGGAGGGTCAGCGGGGCTGCGGAATTAGCGACGCCCACGGGAGAAAACGCGACTAAGGTACCGGCCGCCCATGCTACTCGCAACCCTCGCCGCACTGCCCTCTTGGACCTGGGACATCGACCCGGTCTTCCTGCGCTTACCCAAGAACGCCGTGGCCGCGGTGATCGCCGCGTTCGGGGTGCTCTCGCTGCTGCTGGGTCTCAAGCGCAAGATCGCCGACCAAACGACGACCGGCGTCATCTTCGTGGTGATGGCCGGCGTCATGGCTCAGTTCCTGAGCGATCAGGTGGAGCTGCGTTACTACAGCCTGCTGTTCGTGGTGGTATTCCTCGGCGGCCACGCGCTCTTGAACTGGCAGATCAAACGCGGCGGAGGCAGCCCCGAGGTCGCCAGTGACTTCATCGTGTACGGCGTGCTGGGCGTACTGGTGGGCGCCAGGCTCGGGCACGTCGCGTTCTACGATCTGGATAAGGCTTTGGCCGATCCGTGGTGGGTCTTCAAGATCTGGACCGGTGGCCTCGCGAGCCATGGCGCCGTGGTTGGCCTCATCTTCGTGATGTACTTGTTCACGAAGAAGCGCGGCGTGCCCTTTCTCGAAGGGGCGGACCGCTTCGCCTTCTCGGCGACGTTGGGCGCTACGGTGGTCCGCATTGGCAATCTGATGAACTCGGAAATCCTCGGACGCGAGGTGCCCGATCAGTCGTGGGGCATGCGCTTCCCGCGGGTCGACCCGGCCGGATCGCTGCGCTATCCCAGTCAGGTTTACGAGATCCTGCTCGGCCTATTCGTGTTCCTCGGGCTCTTCCTGGCGGACCAGAGGATGGGCAAGGAGAAGCGACCGCGCGGCGCGCTCATCTCGTGGTTCTTCGTCCTCTACTTCACGGGCCGACTCTTTACGGAGCGGTACAAGGAGATCGAAGGCTTGGCGAAGGACTCCCCCATCACGATGGGACAGTACCTGAGCGTGCCAGGCGTGCTGCTTGGCGTCTTTGGTCTGTGGTGGGCGTACAAGCACCGCGAACCGGTCGGCTGGCGCGAGCCGGGTGACGAGTATGAGGACGAGGACGAGGACGAGAGCGAAGAAGCGGCGGACGAGTCCAAGCACGCAGACGACGACGTCGCCCCCGATCAAGGCCAGGACGAGGACGGGGATGAAACCACCGACGACGACGCGGCCGAAAGCGCTGCCGATCCCGACGTTGAGGCGGAGTTCGAGGACGGCAAGCTCAAGAAGCGTCGAGAACCGTGAACCGTCAGGCGAGCACGTCGGCGATCGTGTAACGCTTCGCTGGCTTGCCGGCGAGAAACTGCGCGGCCCGCAGCGCGCCGTGCGCGAATAGCTCGCGGCTAGAAGCGCGATGCGTCAACTCAAGCCGCTCACCCTGCCCAAACAGGAACACGCTGTGGTCACCAATCACGTCGCCGCCGCGCAGAGCCAAGACGGCCATCTCGTTGTCCGTCCGCGCACCCACTTCACCGCTGCGTCCGTGCAGATCGCGCAGCTCGGGCCGCGCCGCACGGGCGGCCTCGGCCAGGCGCTTGGCCGTACCGCTCGGCGAATCCAGCTTCCTGCGGTGGTGAACCTCCGTGAGCTCCACGTCGAAACCCGGGCCGAGCCGACGCACTGCCTGCTCGACGAGCTCCGCCAGCACCTGGACCCCCATGCTCATGTTCGGGGCCCAGAGCACCGGGACGCTTTGGGCCGCGCGATCGAGAGCCTTCTGCGTCGACTCGTCGAGATTGGTCGTGCCGCTGACCACCGCCACCTTCTGGCGCGCAGCCACGGCCAGCAGCGCACTGACGGCTGCGGCCACGGAAAAGTCGATGACCACGTCCGCACCGAGCAGGCCCGAGGCGATATCCGCCGTCGTGACGACCCCGATCTGGCCGATGCCAGCCAATTCGCCGATGTCTCGGCCGTGCCCTGGATCCGTGTCCGCACAAACGCCGCCGACGACCTGCAGCTCCGCGGACGCGTGCGCAAGCCGCGCGACGGCCAGACCCATCCGACCGGTGGCACCGAAGATGGCAAGCTTGACGGGAACCTTCGCCAGCTGCGCGCTCATGACGCCTCGTAGCTTGTCATCAGCTGCATCAGCATGTTTTTGGTGGCTTCGCTGGCCTCAATCAAGGGCAAGCGCACGCTCGCGTGCATCCTGCCCTTCAGCGCCAACGCTGCCTTGACGGGCTGGGGGTTGGGTTCGCTGAAGAGCGCGCGGTGCAAAGGATAGAGCGCCAGATTCTTGCGCTCCGCCTCGGACCACCGCGAGGCCAGCGCGTCGGCGACGACTTCGCTCACCTGCCGGGGATACAAGTTGCTGGTAACGCTGATGACGCCCTTCGCGCCCACGGACATCAAGGGCAAAGTCAGCGGATCATCCCCAGAAAGGTCGATGATTCGCGCTTTTGCCTTGCCCATGAGCTCCTGACAGTAGAGCACGTTGCCGGAGGCGTCCTTGAGCCCAACCACGTTGGGACAGGCGTCCAAGATGCGGACCAAAGTGTCTACCGTGAGCTCGACAATCGAGCGCCCCGGCACATTGTAAAACACTACCGGGCAGCTCACGGACTTGGCTATCTCGGTGACGTGGCGGAATAGGCCCTCTTGCGAGGGCTTGTTGTAATAGGGCGCGACGATCATCACTCCGTCTGCGCCGGCTTCGACGGCAGCCCGCGACGCCTCGATGCTTTTCTTGGTGCTATTGGAGCCCGTCCCGGCCAGCACCGGCACGCGACCGCGCGCGAACCGCACCGTCCGCGCTATCAGCTCGCGCTGCTCCGCGTCGCTCAAAGTCGGAGACTCGCCGGTCGTCCCGCACGGCACGAGCCCACTCACACCGCCTTCGAGCTGCCCTGCGAGAAGCTTCTCGTAAGCCTCGAAATCAATGCTCGAGCCGTCAGCGGAAAACGGCGTGACGAGCGCCGTGAAGACACCTTGAAGCAGAAGCGTCATGGCGGACGTTTGTCGCGTTAACTGGCCGGATGCAAGGTCTAGGACAACCTTCCCTCGCGAAAATCCCAGAAAAGTCGACGCCCGATGCTATTGACCGCGCAGCTCCGCTCGGTACTATCCAAAAACCCGCTCACTATGGCGTCCATTTTTCCAGGCAGGCGGACCGCCATCTCGATCCCCTCCGAAAGGCCACCTTCGGCGGGCCCGCCCTGCCTCGTGGTCATCGCCGGCGACGGCATGGGTCGCAGTATCGATCTGGGTTCGAGCGAAGTATCGATTGGCCGAGCCGAGGATTGCACGGTCTGCGTCGCCACCGACCAGGTCAGTCGCCGGCACGCGAGCGTGCAGAGGGTCCTCGGCCGCTACTACGTGATCGATCTGCGCTCGACGAACGGGACGTTCGTGAACGAGACCAAGGTGGAGCGCGCCAAACTCAACGACGGCGATCTGATCCGCGTGGGCAAAGCGGTGCTTAAGTACACCGAGTGTCACGTGGAGCAGCAGTACTTCGAGCACGCCTTCAACCTAGCCAACATGGACGCGCTGACCGGCGTCTTCAACAAGCGCTACTTCGACGAGACGTTCGCCAAGGAAGTCCAAGCCGCGGAGCAGACCCGCGCTCCGCTCTCGCTCGTCCTCTTCGATATCGACCACTTCAAAAAGGTCAACGACACCTTCGGCCATCCGGCAGGCGACGCCGTGCTCAAGCATGTGTCGGGTCTGGTGGCAGCGGAGCTCCGCGAAGGGGACACCTTGTACCGCGTGGGGGGCGAGGAGTTCGCGCTGGTACTGAGCGCCACCCCGCGCGAGCTAGCGCTCTCGATCGCCGAAAGCGTGCGCAACCTGATCGGAGCCGCCGTTACCGACTTCATGGGTACGCGCATTACCGCAACCTTGAGCCTCGGCGTGGCCACGCTTGCCAGTTCCGAACCTCCAGCGACCCTGTACCAGCGCGCCGACGAATGCCTCTACGCCGCCAAGCGCGGCGGGCGAAACCGCGTCGCCGGTTAGCCGAGACGCGAAGCCCTTCGTTCGTTCACCTGGGCGGGGAAACCAGACAGCAACCGAGCGAGCAGAAATGCCCGGCCGAACAGGCCGCCAGATCCGGACCGCAGACTTGCTCGCCGCCGTCGCAGGTGTAGCCAGGGCCGCCCGGGCCGCCGCCGGTTCCGCCCGTGCCCGGATTACAGGCCTCCGGCAAATCCGCCACGGTCTTACCGGGACACAGCTCGCACTCGCCGCAGGTGTTGCCGCAAGCGGTCGACTTCACGCACGGCGGGCAGGCGTCCGCATCCTCCGCCTTGTCGACGGAACAGTCGTTGCCCGTGAGGATGTCGACGGACTCTGCGATTCCGATCGAAACGGTACAGCAGCCGAAACAGTCACACCCATTCGGAGTGCGACCGCCACAGAACTCAATGCACTCAGCGCTCAGCTCGCAATCGGGGTCGTCGGCCGCCTTGTCGCCGGTCAGGCAATCCGTGTGGTAGCGGCACTTGTCGTCCCCGGCGCCCGAATTGCCATCAAAGAAGCAATCCTGCCACTTTGGATCGCGATTATCCCCCGGGATCCCGGTAGCGTAGGTGGCCTCGTCGTTGTCGAGCGGGCTCGTGCATTCGGGATCGAGACCGTCGATGAGCCCGTCCTCGTCGTCGTCGATGCCGTTCGAGCAGATGCAGCCAGCGTCGCCACACAGCTCAGCGGCCAACGTGCCGCCGGTCCCCAGGAGCGTCGTGCCACCTGCCCCGACCAAGGTGGTCCCCCCGGAGCTGCTGCCTCCGAGCCCGGGGTCCGAGCCTGACGCTGCGCCCGTGCCAGCCAGCGAGATGCCGGTGCTACCCGCGCCTGAGCCTGAGCCCGCCTCGGTTCCACTGCTGGACCCACCACAGGCCCAGGCGAGAAAAAACGGGACAAACAACGCGAGACGGCGGGTGGAAAGCTGCATTTGTTCCTTGGGCTCCGGCTGGAACCCGTTGGTGGGGACCCGCCGTGCAAATTTATGAGCGACTCAGTGCTCAGTGGTAGGTGAACGTGGCGAGCAGCGCCGGCGCGAGCGTGCTCTTGCCGCCGCCGCCGCAACAAGAGCGCAGGCCCACATTGACCGACAGTACTAGCGACTAGCGCGGTTCCGGAGCCGTCACACAGCAACCGGTCACACAGTAGTCACCGATCGCGCACGCCGTCGCCGGATCGCAGGCGGGCGCGCCACCCGAACAGGCGCTGCTCTGACCACAGGCAGGCTCTGGCCCAGACCCCACACACGCCTCGCAAGACTCGCAGGGGTTCATGCAGCCGCGAACCGGAGTGCAGCTGGGCAAGCTCGCCCCGCCCCCCCCGACAAACCGAAATTCACCGCTTCGAGCGGGAACTTCGCAACAGCCGAAGCAATCGCAGCCGTTGGGCACAAGCGGCAAGCAAGCCTCGAGGCACGCGGCGGGCTGCACCTCGATGACCACGGCGCAATCGAGGGTCGGCCCCTGCCCCTGCGGATCGTAGGCGCAGCGAGCCTCGCCCGCGGGGGGGTAATCCGGGGCTACGGAGAGCGGATCGCAGGCGTGACTCCACTCACACTGGTCGTTGCCCGGACCCGCGTCGCCGTCGAAGTAGCAGTCCTGGCGACAAGCAGCCGCATTTCCCCCCTGCAGGCCCGTCTGCAGCGCAAGCTCGTCGTCGTCGCAAGGCCCCAGGCACTCGGCATCGAACGCGTCGGCAACGCCGTCTGCATCGTCGTCTAGGCAGTTGCCGCAGGCGTAAGTATTCCCGCGGCAAGCGGTCACGGTGCAGGCCGATGCGCCCGCGGCGCCCGCGCCCGCGCTGGCCGCTTCGCCGCCCTGTGTGTTGCCGGAGGCCGCGAGCGCATCATCGACGCCAACCTCGACGGTCTGGCCACAGCCACTCAACGCTTGCGCGATGAGCAGCGCCCAGGCGCCGCCGTGAACAAGAGCGACGAGTTCTCGCTCGCAAAAGAATCGTAAAATCACCTAGCTGTGTCCAGCCTACGCTGGAACGCCGAACCCGGAAACGCCTTCACGAAGGTCTGGGCGCGCCGATCCGCCTCGGCAGCACGCCCAAGCTGCCGCAGCGCCTGAATCGCGATCACCTCGCGCTCCTGCACCAGCACCCCGCGCGGGTAGCTCCGCGCGTGCTCATTGGCTCGCGAAAGCGCACGGCTAGGATCCCTCCCCAAGGCACCCCGGGCCTGCTCAAGCAACTCGGCTTCCGACGCGCGCGGCGCCGCGGGCGCCCGTGCCGGTGCCGGAAGCGCAGCCACTTGGGCGGAGGGCAGCGGCGGCTCCGGAACGGCGCTCTCCGCAACCTGCGGCGCAACCGACGGCGTCGCCGTGGTCACGGGCGCGGTCACGGAGCGCACGGGTGCGGCGGGTAGCGACTGGAAAAACCAGAGGCCACCGCCGGCCGCAAGGAGTCCCAGCGCTCCTAGCCCCAGCTTGGTGCCGATACCCAGCCCGACCTGAGCCGCCGTGGCTGGCGCGAGCATCGAACCGAGACGCGAACCCAGCCGAGCCAGCTCCGCGTCCGTTCCGACGTCCCGGGCAGCGCCTCGGAGCAGCTCGCGCAGCGCCTCGGGCGCGGAGCCGTCCGAGTCCACCAGGCGCGCCGGATCCACCGGGTCAATCACGGAGCCTCCTTGGCCAAGCGATGCCACTCGGCCTGGAGCAGCTCGCGGGCGGCGTGGAGGCGCGAATAGGCCGTCTGAAGCGGGCAACCCACGACCTCGGCGACCTCGCGCATGCTGAGGCCCTCCAGCTCGTAGAGCACCAGGACGGCGCGCTTGTCTTCGTCGATGCAGGCCAGCAACTGCAGGACGAAAGCGCGGGACTCCAGGCTGGTGTCGGGCTCGCCACCCGTACGCCCAGCCGCGTCAACCGGCGGGTTCTCCATCGCGCGTTCGCGCACCACGTACGCACGCCGCCGGTGATCCGAGGCCACGCGCAGGCAGATGGCGTAGAGCCAGGTGCGCAGCTTCGAGCGGCCCTCGAATTCTGGCAGTTTTCGATGGACCGTGACGAACACCTCCTGGGCCAGGTCTTCCACGTCGGATTCGGCGATGCCGAGGTGACGGAGGGCGCGGAGGACATAGCGAGCATGCTCATCGAAAATCGCACGCATGGTCGGCAGGGGATTCACGGCCCGCGAGCCAGTCGATGCGTTGACCGTTGGTGGTGGCGCCACCGCCCGATTATTACCAAAGGGCGACCTCGCCGCCGATCCCTGCCAAAATTGCCAGTAAACCCGGGCGAAACAGCTCCAGCGCATGGGGGCCGGCGCTGGCAAAGCGGTCCCGAACCAGCGGGACCTCCACCCCGAAGAAGCCCCGCAGCGAGACAGGGGCCACGACCAAGACTCGACCCTCCCCACGCGCCGAGAGTGAGTAGGTCAACCGCCCGCTGCGCAAATTGCGATCGAAGCCGTAGCCCTCGACCTCGAGCCAGCCTGTCTGCTGTCCCACACAGAACCCCACGTGCCTGCGGGACGACCCAAGCGCTGGACACAAGAAGAGCCCGGCACGACGCAGCCCAAAGCGAGCACCGGAGCTGACATCGCGCGCGGCGTCCCGAGCCAGCCACAGGTCCGTCTCGAGCAAGATCGCCGGGAAAGCCGCCGGCTTCAGCCGAATGCCCAGGCTCGCCCCAAATGCCAGGCCCGGCAGGGCTCCAAAGCCAGTACGCAGTCCGGGCGTCAGTGCCACGTGCCACGGCTCACGGGGTGCCGACGCTTCGGGAGGGATCGTGATGGGCGACACCCGCCCCGCCGCGGCCCGAGGCAACGGCGGCGCCGACTCCGGCGGGGTGTCTACAAGTAGCGCTACTGAAAGCGCGAGGGCATCGTCGAGAGCCGAGCAATGGGCTGCACTCGTCACGAGCCGCCGTTCGCCCCGTGCAGCTCCATCGGCGCCGGACAGTCCGATCTGGGCTCGAAATTCCTGACCGTGTCGGCTGAAGCGCACTCGCACTCGCGTCGCCGCCAGGTCGGGCCGAGCCGTGACGAAGACAGGGCGCCGAAGCTTCTTCTCAACGCTCATCCGAAGCTGCTCCACGTCCATGCAGGCTTCAGCGCCGGCGCCTCGCTCGAGGCTGAGCACGGCAGCCGCGCTGGCTGTAGCCGGTTGGGCTGCGGCCACGGGCGCCAGAAGCGCGCTCGCAGCTGCCCAAAGCGCGGCGAGTGGCCACACGGAACCAAGAGGCATTCGCCGCAGGCTAGGCCAATGAACCGGCAATGGGCAGCGGATTGACGCGCCAGCTCTGGCGCGCGACGCTGTTTCTCATCATGAACCCGATGAACGTGGCCTCTCGAACCGCGCGCACCTGCCTGGCCCTTGGGATTGCGGCGTCCTTTGCGTTTGCTTGCGGCGATGACAGCAGTGGCGGCACACCAGGGCCGACCAATACCGGCCAAGCCTGCGAGACCGCCGACCAATGCTACCCCAGCGTACAAACCGCTGATCTCGCCGGCGACGCGGTATGCCTCGATCGCGTCGAGGGCGGCTATTGCACCCACCTGTGCAGCCAAGACAGCGACTGCTGCGCCGCGGCTGGCGAGTGCCCGAACGCGTATTCGCAGGTGTGTTCGCCCTTCGAGTCGGCCGGCGACTTGCATTGCTTTCTCAGCTGCGAGAAGACGGACCTCGATCTCGCCAAGCTTTCCGACGCTGACGCGTTCTGCCAGAAGTTCGCCAACGCCGCCTTTCACTGTCGCTCATCCGGTGGCGGCGCGGACAACCGCAAGGTGTGCGTTCCGTAGACTGACTGGCAATGCGAGCTTGCGCTCAGCGGCGCAGGAAGCTGGCCACGAAGTAGCCGTCGGTACCGTGGGCGCCTGGTAGCAGTCGCAAGCAGGTGCTGCCGGCGAAAAGTTCGCTCGGCAGCTCGGGCGCGTCGAATGGCGTGGGCTCTAGGACATCCGCCACGCGCGCCACGACGTCCTCGCACTCTTGGGGGAGCACCGAGCATACGGCGAACACGACCCTGCCCCCCGCCCGCGCGCGCGAGGCGGCGGAGCGGAGGATCTGTTCGGCGAGCGCGCCAAGCCTGGCCGGATCTTCCGGCTGCAGGCGCCGCAAGATCTCCGGACGGCGGCGCAGCGTGCCGGTTCCAGTGCACGGCGCGTCCACCAGTACGCGATCGAAGTCGTCCGGGAGGCCGCCGCTGCCGACGCTCCAATCGACCGCGCGGGTTTCCACCGCGGGCAGCCCTAACCTCGCGAGCTCCAGCAAGAGCGCTTCAAGCTTCTCCGGATAGAGATCGCAAGCCAAAAGCCGCCCCATCGTGAGGCGTTCCGCGACCAGCGTCGCCTTCTGGCCGCGCCCCGCGCAGGCATCGAGGATCTTCTCCCCAGGCCGAGCGCCCAGTAGCAGCCCGACGACTTGAGCGCCCTCTTCCTGAACCGTGAAGGCACCTTCGGCGTAGCCCGGCCTAGCGCGAGCATCGCCCTCGCCGCGAACCAGCCGAGCCACGGGTGATATTCGGCCTCGTGGCAGCTGCTCCATCCAGTCGGGCTCCGGGCGTCCGAGCGCCAAGCGCAGCCCTGTGGGGGCCTCGCCGGAAACAAGCAGCACAGCTTCCTGCTCGCCCACTGCCTGAAGCAACTGACTCCAGAGCCAATCCGGCACGGCCTCGCGCAGCGCCTGTGAGAGCGAAAGCTTCTCGCCCGTCCGTGCCAGCTTGCGCAGCACGGCATTGGCAAACCCTGCAACGCGCGGACCCCGTTCCCGCTTCACGCCCGAGACAGCCGCATCTACGGCGGCGAAGGCGGGCACCCGATCCAGCAGCAAGATCTGATAAGCAGCTATCAGCAGTTGCGACAACACGCGCTCGTCCGAAACGCCGCGCGGAGCGTGCAC
The DNA here is from genome assembly GCA_031408355.1 of Myxococcales bacterium. Classification (GTDB taxonomy): domain Bacteria; phylum Myxococcota_A; class Polyangia; order Polyangiales; family Polyangiaceae; genus PMG-095. The sequence continues at coordinate 530 of JANNWK010001197.1, read as the reverse complement.
GAACAGGCGCGCGCGCAGCGCAACCTCCGTGCGTATGGTCCCGTAGCAGAGCTCGGTCGCTAGCGCGCGTTCGCGTGCCTCAAGTTGCGGATGTCGCCGCAACTCGGCGTCCAAAGCCGCGGCTACGTAGGCGCCGTCCGCCAGCACTCGTTCAATGACCTTGGCGGCAATGCTGCGAGCATTGGGCTGCCAGGCAGGCATATTCTCAGCCAGAAATCCCGCCAATCTGCCCGCGAATCACGTCCCAACGGCGCTCGATGTCGTTCTTGAAGGCAAGCAGCATCAGGCCAAACAGAATGGCCATGCCAATGATGTGGGCAATTTCTCGGGTTCGCAAAGGGAGCGGCTTCCGTAGCACACCTTCGATCGCAAAGAACATGAGGTGGCCGCCGTCGAGCACCGGGATAGGCAGCAGGTTCAAGAGGCCCAGGTTGATGCTCAAGAGCGCCATCACCCAGACAAAGAAGTCAGCACCCTTACGGCCTTCCTCGCCCGCCACCTCGTAGATGGTGATCGGGCCGGACAAGGAC
>JANNWK010001196.1:0-2087 GCA_031408355.1 Myxococcales bacterium | reverse complement strand
CGTGAGCCCGTTGATGAGGAGCAGCTCTGACTTGAACGGGGCAAGCGCAGCGAGTAGTGGGCCCCAACTCGAAGGCGGAGTCGGCCCCTGTGGGCACCCAACCCTCCTCGAGTCCCTCGGGCCACGTAACGATGACCAGGTTCTTCGATGCTCCTCTGGGCGCGCCTAAGCCATGAAGCTCAGGTTGGCTGGCACGATCCTTTGGGCGTTCGGCTGCTCGCCTTCGGCCGATATTGCGAACGACACCCCTGTCGACTTCAGCGGCAGCTATTCGCTGACCGTGACCAATGGCTCGAACGGCTGCGCCTTCGGGGATTGGGTGGAAGGCCAGAGTAGCCTCGGCATTCCCTTGGTCATCGAGCAGCAGGGCCCCGACGCTAGCGCGCGGGTAGAGGGTATCCCCGGCGCGCTACTCCGTCTTTTGCATGGCAGCAACCAGTACGCTGGCAAAGTGACCGGCAACCGGATCGCCCTGCAGATCGACGGCTCGATCTCTGGGACGGAAGGCAACTGCACGTTCACCTGGAGCAATGACGTGGCAGCCACGCTAGAGGACGACTACATCGCCGGGAAGCTCGTCTATAGTCGTGCGCACAACAACAATCCCGACTGCGTCGCGCATACTTGCGAAACCGTGCAACAGCTCAACGGAACGCGCCCGCCTCGCGACCAGCTCTGAGAGGGTCTTTGCTCGGACCGCGTCGAGCCGCCGGATTCGGCGCTGGGCACCCGACAGGCTCGAGCCATTTCGATGGCAGCCTCCGCGCACCCATTGCGAAGTGAGAAGAGCCCTGCGATCGCGCTACAAATTCGTGGGTCGAGAGGGATTCGAACCCTCGACCAACGGGTTAAAAACCCGCTGCTCTAACCAGGCTGAGCTATCGACCCGAGCAGGCCGGGCCTGCGCGTGAGGCGGGCTTCTTAGCGCAGACGGGGAGGGGGGCGCTACCTCCGCGTGGGGTATTTCGTGGCGAGTGGGCCGGCGCTCGGAGCTTCCCGGCCCGGCGCTCTGTCCGCCGCCGAGCCGCACCCTAGCTGAAGGAGAGCCCCCACCAGGCTTCGTCGCCCGACATCCAGAAGCCAATCCCGACCTGCACGATGCCAAGCGAGAGGAAAGCATCCACGAACCGTGGGTCGGCCTGGTCGGCATCGATGCCCATGGCGGCGTCGACGGCACTGCGCCAGTCGAGTCCCCAGCGGGCTACGCCGAGCTCGGCCTGTGCGCTCCAGTCGCAGTCGCACGCGGGCCAGATAGGCGCGCACTCGCGCTCGAACTTGGCGGCCGGCTGGGCGCCGCGCGCAAACTCAAGCGCGCTGTCTTGGGCCAGGGAATTGAGACAGCTCGACAGTGAAAGTGCAGCGAGCCCGCGCGCCTCGCGCTCTTCGTTGATGCGTGCGAGTAGCGAGTCGCGCACCACGGAAAGCGAGGGCGTGGCCAGGCGTGAGACCGGGCAAGCGTCGCCGGCGGGCACGCATTGCAGCAAGTTGGAGTCGAGGATCTCCGAGCAGAAGTAGCCCTCAGGGCAGCCTCCGGACTCGTCGCAGTCCCGACCGCAGAAGGTTGGGCCGGTGTTGACGAGGCACAGATCGTTGCCGTCGCCGCAGTCAACGGGCCCGTGGCAATGCCCGCAGAGCCCAACGAATCCGAGCGACGCGGGCGGGCTACCGCCCTGGCCGGCGACAGGAGCGTCACCGGCAGCGCCGCCCACTCCCGAGCCGTCGTCTCCGCCGAACCCGCCCGCGGCCAGGACCGAGATCCCGCCCGTGGTGGCGCCGGCTCCCGCGGTGCCGTTTCGCCCGGCTGTCGTCTGGACCGAGGGCAGGGCCACGATGGGGTCGCCGCCTCGTTCCCCGCAGCTCCCAAGCAGCGCCAGGCCTAGACACGTGGGCTGCAGCACCAGGATGGCCCGGACGGCTCGGCGTAAGCGCATCACCCAGCCAGTATACCGGGAAGCGCGAAATGGGGGGACGAGTCCCCGACTTTTCGCTTGCCTGCCCCAAAAAGCGATCCATTGAGCCGAACCGTGGCTGGGAGGACACTTAAGGGGGTCGGCTCGATGAACATGCCCAAGAAAGACTCCCAGGCC